>NZ_JBLODY010000159.1:0-1703 GCF_047785625.1 Solidesulfovibrio sp. C21 | reverse complement strand
GTCCGGGGGAGGGAACCCTTTTTTGAAAAAAAGGGTTCCCTCCCCCGGCGGCCTTCGCTTCCCCCAACTCCTAAGGAATTATCACCAATCCCGCGCCGGTGGGCGTGAAGTCGCCTTGGAAATGTTCGCGCAGATAGTCCAGCCCGGCCTGACCCGTGCAGTGGCCGGCGTAGAGCCGCGTCACGCCGAAACGTTTCAGGGTTTCGACGGTTTCGGCCATGGCGGACTCGGGTGCGCCGATCAGGTGCAGACCGCCGACAACCGTTTGAAAACGCTCGATGCCGCACTTGTCCCTCGCCGCTTCCAGACTATTGGCCAGACCCGCATGGCAGCAGCCCAGAAGCGCCAGCCTGCCCCCGGGCGCGTCGATGACCAGGAAGGCGTCGTCGGGCACGCGGTCCGGCACATGGCCGGCGGTGTCGCGAAAGAGGTTGGCCGTGGCCGTGAAGTTGCCCGGTCGGCGGGGGATGTCGGTGATGCAGGTAAGCCCCGGAGCGAGGGTATGGGCTTCCCGAAGGGGAACGAATCCGGGTAGGCCGTTCGGCAGCCGGCCGTCGTCCATGCCGGCGGAGCGGTAGGTGGTGGCGTCGCGGCGGCTGTAGCGTTGTTGCCAGACGTCCGGATGGCCGTAGACCGGGCCGGCGTATCCCGCGTCGAGCAAGGTCGCCAACCCGCCGCTGTGGTCGTAGTGCCCGTGGCTTAGGGCGATGGCCCGGGCGGAGGTGGGGTCGATGCCGCAGGCGGCGGCGTTTTGCGCCACAAGGCCGGTCTGACCGGTATCCCACAGGAGACAGCCGGCCTCACCCGCGTCGATCCACACCGACCAGCCGTGCTCGGCCCCAAGGCGTGGATCGCTCGAGACGTTGTCCACCAGAACGCGCAGGGACCGAACAGCCATGACCGTGCTCCCTAGGCCACTGTCGCGAGCGTGGCCAGCAAGTCCTTGGCCGCCGCCGCATCCGGGGTCGGGGGAAGCCGCTTGAGGATGCCGAGTCCCTCGCCGGCTTCGTGGAAATCCGCTTCGGACAGGCCGGAGACCACAGCCGTGAAAATCAGGGCGTTTTGCTGCATGAGCCTCGCCACCAGCGTGAAGGGTTCGAGGTCGGGCAGGTTTTCGTCGACCACGCACAGAACGGGGCGGCCCGCGGCTGCGGATTCCAACGCGGTGGCCGCGTCCGGGGCGATAGTGACATGAGCGCCGCCGGCGGCCAGGGCGGCGGTGAAATCGGTGAGCACCCGGGGACGGGCGGTGACAAGCAGAATTTCCATAAACAAGGTCTCCCTTACGCCTTGCCGCAACACGAGCCGGGGCCGGCGCAACCGGCATGGCCGGGATGCGAACCGCAACAGCCATGGTCCGAGGGACCCGGCAGGCCGGTCGTCGCCTTGCCCGTCAGCGAACTCGTGGCGGAAAGCAGTTTTTGCGCCGCGGCTCCACACTGGGGACAAATCGGCGCATCCTCGGCCCGGGGCCGGATCACTTCGCCGCTATACCCGCACGCCGGGCAGGTAATGTCATAAATCGGCATGGTTATTCTCCTGTTATTGCCTCCGGCGGCCAGGGGGAACCTTTTTTGAAAAAAAGGTTCCCCCTGGACCCCCTTCAAAAAACTTTCACGGGCTTCGCGTGGTGCGCGTGGACCCTCTCGGTATCCCTTTTCCCCGGCTGGCGCATTCATTGGCGGCACCGCCAATGAATGCGC
>NZ_JBLODY010000158.1:0-1839 GCF_047785625.1 Solidesulfovibrio sp. C21 | reverse complement strand
GGAGGGGAGAGCGCGAGAGGGGAACCCTTTTTTCAAAAAGGGTTCCCCTCTCGCATTTCTTTTCCCGCCGGCACCCTTGCCATATGCGGCCGGGCGGAGTAAGGGGGCTGCTGCGGTCGGCAGTTCACCCAGGCGTCGCCGCCCCGTACGGGGAGCTAAACCTGCCACTTCCTCTTTCCGCGCTGACACCTTATCCGTGCCGCGTCGGAAGTCGGCGACCACCGACATCCCTTTTACGGACAGGCACGCTTGATAAGGATAAGCGATGTCCAGGACTGCCTTGCCTTTGGCTGTCGGCGACATAGCAGCTTTTGCCCGCGTGTTGCGCGTCAGAATCATGGAAAGCGAGACCGCGCCGAGCCATTTGGAGCTTCTCAACTGGCTGGCCCGGGCCGCAGGCTACAAGAATGTCCAGCACTTCCGGGCGACTGCCGCGCCCGCCGCCGTGCCGGTTTCCGAACCGCGCGCGCCCCAGCCCGAACCGGTTGACGAAAACCGGCTCAAACGCCTTGCCCGTCTTTACGATGCCGACGGGCGGCTTTTGCGCTGGCCATCCAAGCGCGGCATGCAGCTGACCTGCCTGTGGACGCTGTGGGCCGCTTTGCCGCCCAGGCGGGTTTTCGACGAACCGACCGTTACCGGGATTCTGGGCGCGGCGCACGCGTTCGGCGATCCGGTGCTGTTGCGCCGCGAACTGTGCGATCTGGGACTTCTCTGGCGTACGCCCGACTGCCGGGCCTATCGCCGCCTCGAGCGCCGTCCCCCGCCCGAGGCCCTGGCGCTCATTCGTCGGGTGCAGGCCGGGCACGGCCTTGCCCCGGCACCGGTCCGAGCATGATCCTCCGGAGGTAGACGCCGTATCCGCGACGCGTCCTTCTTCCCCGGCCTTCCATGAAAAACGCCCGGGACCGGCAACATAAACCGGTTCCGGGCGTTTTTTAACATCCGTTGCCCATGTCTTCAGGGTTTTTTGAGCTCGAAATAATCGCTCTGGTCGATGCCGGGAAAGGTGAACAGCACGGGCGTGCAGGTCCCCTGGCGGATGATGCGGAGCCGGCAGGGGAAGACCTTGCCCGGTGCGAGGCCGTATTTTTGCAGGAACCCCGGGCCGGGGGCCATGCCGTTGACGAGCGTCAGCGTATGCGTCCGGCCGGGCGTATAGAGCGGTTCGCCGGCAATCGGCGTATCCGGGGTAAACGTGTACGTCACGTCGAAGGCGGGATAGGGTGTGGGGATGCCGCCGGCTGCTGGTGTTTTGGCGGGGCGCGGGGTCACGGCGACGATGACCGCCTTGCCGGGAAAGTCCGCATAGGTGCAAGGACCGCCGACGCGGGTGGCGGCAACGCCAGCCAGGGCGATTGTCGGTTCGAAACACGGGGCGGCGAGCCAGGCGAAGGTCGAGGCAAAAGCCAAGGCCAGAGTCGGGATGGCCAGGGTGGCAGGTGTCCGCGCCATTGTTCCCCCTTCTTGGTTTTCAAAAAAAGAGGTTGAATAAAGCAGTATCGACTGGTTGGTGAGCCGGTTCATTGGATGGTTCGGCTGGCCGGTTGGATGGTTGGATGGTTGGATGGTTGGCCGGCGGGGGGCGGGGCGGCCGCATGCGGCGCATATTTGAAGAATACGCCTTCGCGTCCGCCCCGCCCCCCGTCGGCCCTGGCTGCCCGCCTCATGCCCGAGAGGGATTTTGTCGGTGGTTGCGCGGTTTGACTGTGCTGGCGCAACAGCATCCCTTTCTTTTCTTTTGTTGAAATGACTGTCCCTCCCGTTTCTCCCAAAATGAAGAAACGCTCCAGGACGTTTCGGATGGAACACGCGCCCCCTTCGAAAGTTTTTGAAGGG
>NZ_JBLODY010000157.1:0-1898 GCF_047785625.1 Solidesulfovibrio sp. C21 | reverse complement strand
GGGGAGAGCGCGAGAGGGGAACCCTTTTTTCAAAAAGGGTTCCCCTCTCGCACCTTCCTCTCATCTCCTCAAAACCGCGCCGCGTCAGGACGCAGCACTGGAGCTTGCGGTCGAGGCGCAGGAGGAACAACCTCCGGAAGGCGTCTTGGCGCAGGAAGCGGCATCGGAAGTGGTGGTCGTGGAGGATGCGGCGGAAGAGGAGTCCCCGGAGGAGGCGTCCGCGGGCTTGCCGTCATGGGACTTGCCGTTGCCGCTCTCGCCGGCCGCACAGCAACCGCCGTTGCTTTTGTAATCGGTCACATACCAGCCCGTGCCCTTGAGCACGAACGAGGTGTTGGACATGATGCGATGGGCCGGCGCGCCGCACGCCTCGCAGGGCGCTTCGTCCACATCGAAATGTTTCTGCAAGATCTCGGAAATCTTGCCGCACTTGTCGCATTTGTATTCATAGATGGGCATCGTACACTCCCCTTGAGGCCGCATTCGGCCCCGTGATCGGCCGCAACAAGTCATCTTTCGGCCCTTTTTTGTCAAGGGCCGTCCGATCAGCCGCCGCGCGGCTCGGCAGCACTCGACGAGGTCGAGCGCCAAAAAAAGTAATCGGTTCCGCAGGGCAGTCAAGGGGGGCAGGCGGGGAAAAACCACCATGGGCGCGCCGCAGGGAATCCCACGACGGCCCATGGCCAAGCGGCGCCTACCCGGCCGGCCGCCGCGTCCACAACTGCATTTCCCGCATCTTCTTGCGTCGTTCCCGTTGCAGGGCCTTGCACACAAGCGGCATACCCTTGGGATAGCCCCATTTGACCCGATACTCCTCCGGTGTAAGCCCGAATTTTGCCAGATGACGCTTGGTGAGTATCTTGTACGGCTTGCCGGATTCCATGCACATGATGGTGCGTTCCTTGACAGCCTTCTTCGGATCGAGCGGCGCATCGCCGGACACCAGTGCACGCGCCCCGCCACCCGCAATATCGATGGATTTAATACTCCCGGCCAGCTTCGACATCATGGCCGTTATCTCATCTTCCGTCATATTGCGCACCCTGGCCTGCGCCTTCACGATATCCAGAGCAAGAGATAAATAGGTATCCATGGGACGTCTCCTCCAAACAGGAATTTTACGCCTGTTGTCACGAAAAAAGACAACGCGTCAGGTTGTCAAGTCGCGCAAACCCGGAAAAAGGTTGCACCCTATGGAAAGAGTAAATATCCCTTGGGAAAATCCACACACAAAGGAACACTCATGCCGGGAAAATCGCCCCTGCCCGCCCTGTCCCGACTGCTTGCCGTCGCTGCAATGATTCTGGCCGGTTGCAGCCACGCCTACGTCAACCCCAATATCGCCAATCCGGCCGACGCCAAAAAACAATTCGCCGCCGACTCCGCCATCTGCACCCAGGAAGCCAACCAGGACGTACCGCCCACATACGGTATGGACCGCTTCTACTTCGACCCCACGCCGATCGCCGAAACCGAAAAATGGATGGGAAACGTGGTCGAAGACGACGACCACCTCGACGCCTACAGCGCCTGCATGCACCGCCGCGGTTGGCGCTTCAAGAAGAAGTAGACGGAGATAACCCGGCAGAGGGGGCTCTGCCCCCCAGCCCCCCGCCGAGGGGCCACGGGCCCCCCGGGCCCCCCATCCGGTGCGCTTTGGCCGCGCGGGAGCGGAGTTGGCAGGCGGTCAGGCGGAAGCGGAGAAGATGGCGGCGGGATTTGCCGGGACGCTGCATGTCGCTTCGCGACAAGCTCGTCCCGGCAAATTCCGCCTGCACCACGCCGTCGCCCCTTCGGGGCGAAAAAAGAAAGAATGTACTGAACCGCGTTAAGTAAAGGCGTCGCTCCCCGTTACAGCTCCCCTATGAAAGTTTTTGGGGAGGGTGGGGGTCCGGGGG
>NZ_JBLODY010000156.1:0-1943 GCF_047785625.1 Solidesulfovibrio sp. C21 | reverse complement strand
CCCCTTTTTGAAAAAAGGGGTTCCCTCCCCCGGACCCCCCACCTTCCCCAAAAACTTTTTAAAGGGGGGACCAACCTCCCCCCGCCGTCAAAACCGTCAAAAGTTTTGGGAGGGGTCCAGGGGAACCTTTTTTCAAAAAGGTTCCCCTGGCCGCCGGAGGCATCCCTCCTCCCCCTTTCCCTGTTCCTAATTCCTAATAGCCAGGCGGCGTGACGTCGCCGGTAAAGACCATATTGCCACCGGTCAGCCAGAGCTGGGCATGGCCGAAAAGGCGCACCGTCACCGTATCGCCGGCGGTAAGGGCCGGCAGGTCGAGGCCGAACCGGGCGGAAACGTCGGTGAAGCGGCAGGGCGTTACGCCGGCCAGGGTGAAAATCGTGCGGCCGGCCGCCTCCACTGTCACCCGGTCGACGGCGCAGGCCAGACGCGGATACCAGAAGGTCGGGTAGCGCGTATGAGCCATGGGACGCGAAGCAAAGGCGGCCCCGGCGCGCAAGGTGATGGAGCCGGGCCGGGCGGGATCGAGGCTGTGGGCCACGGCATGGCCGGGGTACTCGTCGCTTTGGCCGATGACCACGTTGTCCGTGGCGGCCACGGCCAGGGGCACGGCGGCTTCGCCCGGACGCGGCCAGCCGTTTTTGAAATCCACGCGCGGGTCGTCGAGCTTCACGGCATTGGCCAGTGCCGCTTCCGGATCGGCCGGGGAACAGCCGGCAACAGCCCGGGCAAAGGACGGCACGTTCGGTAGCCCGGCGGCGATGTCCCGGGCGAGCAGTTGGTTGCCGAGCTTGGTCAGGTGAATCTCGTCGAAATAATATTGTCCGGCCCGGGCCACATCGGCGGCCACGGCCGCGTCGAAATCGGGCTGGGGATTGAGCACGAACGCGCCATCCTGCCGGGCGACCGCGGCATTGGCCTCGGGGAAGTAGGTCTTGCCGAAGCGGTACAGTGGCGTGGAGGCGTCGCGGACCACCTTGGACACATTCCCCGGCAACGGGTCCATGGCCAGCCAGGGATAGTCCACGAGCACGAACTCCCCGCCGTCCTTGCGCACCATGCCGGCCAGGGCCTTCATGTTGTCGCGGTAGCCGAACAGCTCGATTTTCTTGCGAAATATGGCCGGATCATCGGCCTTTTTCCCCTGCCCGGCCACGCCTCCGACCTTGGCGGCAAAGCGCTTGACCAGGGCGTAGAGGCTGACGTGGTCGTCCAGATACCGGTCGGTGCGCTCGAGAAAGCCGCCCTGCCGTCCGGCATTGGCCAAGCTTAGGAGCTTGTCCTTTTCCTTGGCAAAGGCGGCCGAGTCGTCGGCCAGGGTGCTGGCGGCCAGATCGTTTACCGCGTCCATGGCGATGACGAGGTCGGGCTCCAGTTTCGCCAGCTCGGTCCGGAAGCGGATGCGGGAATGCCAGCTGTGGTAGCCCATGACGCCGAGGTTCAGGACCTCGAAGCGCACCTTGCAGCCGCCGTAGACGCGCGTCAGCAGGTCTTCGAGCTGGGCCGGGAAGGAATTGGTCTTGTCCGCGCCCACGCCGTAGGTGGTGGAGCCGCCCAGGCACAGGATGCGGTAGACGCCCGGAGCCTTGGCCACGGGCACGGTCTTGCCGGCGGAGTCCTCGAAACGGCTGGGGGCGGCGTCGTGGCGCACGAGCCTATACCCCAGGTGTTCGTCGTACTGCACGACAAAGCCGGCGTCGCGGCCGTTTTCGGCGTTGAAAATCCGGGTCTGCCGCTCGCCGCCTTCCAGGTGGGCCAGGATCAGCCCCGCGCCCCACTCGAGCAAGGCGAAAAGCGCCACGTTGACCAGCACCACGCACAAGACGAACAGCCACTTGCGCCCGCCACGAACCGCCATCCGAACTCCTTGAAGTGTGTGTTAGAGGAATCGGGGGAGGGAACCCCTTTTTAAAAAAAGGGGTTCCCTCCCCCGATTCCTCTAACAC
>NZ_JBLODY010000155.1:0-2127 GCF_047785625.1 Solidesulfovibrio sp. C21 | reverse complement strand
GGCCCGGGGGAGGGAACCCCTTTTTGCAAAAAGGGGTTCCCTCCCCCGGTTCCTCCACACACCGCATGAAAAAGCTACGCGTCATCGTCAACGCCGTGCCGTTGGCCACGGTGAATACGGGCATTGGCCGCTATTTGCGCTGTTTGTACGGGGCGTTGGAGCGGGGCTATGGCGACCGGCTGGAGATTGGCTATTTTGACGGCAAGCGGGTGGGGCGGGAGCCGCCGAAGCCGCCGGAGAATCTGGCCGCCCGGTCGCGGCTGACCGATCTGCTTTGGAAGCTGCCGCCGACGGTGGCTTTGGGGGTGCGTCTGGCCCGGCATTATCAGCGGGAATGGGCGTTTTGGCGGGCGGCCCGGGGCTATGACGTCTACCATGAGGCGGCCTTTTTTCCGTTTCGGGTTCCGAGGGGCGTCAGGACGGTTTTCACCGTGCATGACCTGTCGCTGCTGACCTTTCCCGAGCATCATCCGGCCGAGCGGGTGCGCTATTTCCGGATGTTTTTTTCCCGCAGGCTGGCCTGGGTTTCGCGGTTTCTGGCCGTGTCGGGCTTCACCCGGGACGAGATGGTCCGGGTGCTCGGGATCGACCGGGCCCGCATACGGGTGACCTGGAACGCCCACGAGCCGGAGGTCTTTCATCCGCTGGAGGCGCCCTTGCCCCCGGCGGTGCCGGAGCGGTACTTTTTGTTCGTGGGCACCTATGACCCGCGCAAGAACATGCATGTGATCCCCCGGGCGTTGGCCCGGTCGGGGCTGGACGTGCCCCTGGTCACGGCCGGCTGGACGGGCTGGTCCCGGGAACGGCTGGAAGGCGTCCCGCCCATCGAACTCGGCTACACCGACGACGCGACCCTGGCCGCGCTGTACACCAAGGCGTTGGCCCTGGTGTATCCCAGCATCTACGAGGGGTTCGGCCTGCCGGTGCTGGAAGCCATGGCCTGCGGCTGTCCGGTCGTGACCTCGAAGCTTTCGAGCCTGCCCGAGGTGGCGGGGGAGGCCGGGATTTATCTCGACGATCCGTCCGACGCCGAGGGCATGGCCCGGGTTTTGGCCCGGGTGGCCGGCGACGCGGCCCTGCGGCGGGAGAAGGGGGCGCTTGGGCTTGCGCGGTCCCGGGAATTTTCCTGGGACGAGACGGCCCGGCGCACGTTCGAGGAGTTTGAAAAGAGCCTGCGCTAAGTGGGCCTTGAAGTTTATTATTGGAGGAAAAATGAAAGATACGTTGGGGTTGTATTATTATCCCAATCCGGCGGAAAAGCGGGTGCGCATGTATGTGCGTCACCGGTACGGCCAGGTGGAGTTTCGGCTGTGGAACAGCGAGCATCCCGAAATCTGGGAGGGGCACGACTGGATTCCCTATGAAGCCATTGCCCAGGCGGCGGCGGAGTACAAGAAGCGCAAAGCCGGGGCCGATCCCCTGGAAATGTACGATTTGGGCGTGGCCGAGCGGCTCATTGCCGACGAGGGCGGCGCATGAAGCCGGCCTTTCGTGTGTATGGCGAGGTCCGGGGCCTTTCCCCGGCGGCCTGGGCGGCGCTCGCGCCCGAATGCCCGCTGGAATCGGCCCAGTACCAGGACGGGCGGCTGGCCTTCGAGCACGAGGCCGGCTGGGTGGATGCCGAAGGATTCCTGGAGGAGCTGGCCCGGGCCTTGTCCCCGGACGGGGCGGGCCATGCCGATATCATCGACAATGACGCCTGGACCATCACGCGCTTCACGTTGACGCCTGGAAAGGCCATGTCGCAACAGTTTGGAATCGATGATGTTTTGGAAAATACCAAGGGCGAGGGGAATTTGTAGTTGACGACCCATGCCCCGGCGCGTAGAAGCCTTCCTCCGCCCTGGGGAACCGGGGCGTTTTTTTCGGAAAGCGAGCTTTCCGGGGAAAGTTGAAAAAAGGTGTTGACGGTTCCGGCAACGGGACGTAGAAGCACTCCCCCACGTCACGGAAAACCGGGACGCGGGCCGGGAAGCAAACGGTTTCCCGGGAGTTGAAAGAAAGGTGTTGACGGTCCCGATGATGGGACGTAGAAGCACCCTCCCACGTCACGGGCAACCGGGACGCGGGCCGGGGAACGAACGGTTCTCCAGGAAGTTGAAAAAAAGTGTTGACGGCCCCGGCGAC
>NZ_JBLODY010000154.1:0-2172 GCF_047785625.1 Solidesulfovibrio sp. C21 | reverse complement strand
GGAGGGAACCCCTTTTTTTCAAAAATGGGGTTCCCTCCCCCGGCTCCTCGCTCAACGGAGGACATGACATATGGAACGGCAGGTCATGGAGACGGATATCGTCTGTGTTGGGTTTGGCCCGGCCATGGGTGGTTTTCTGACCACGCTGGCCCGGGGCATCGTCAACGAGGATGGCTCGCCGGTCATGGAGAGCGAGCTTATGCCCGGCATGCCGCCCCAGGTCATCTGTTACGAGCGGGCCGACGACCTGGGCGTGGGCGTTTCCGGCGTGGTGTCCAAGGCGCGCGGCATCCGGGCCAGCTTCCCGGACATGAAGCCCTCCGATGTGCCCATGTGCGCGCCGATCACCGACGAGAAGGTCGTCTATTTGCTCGATCCCGTGGGCGCCAGCCGCCGGCCGCTTCTTATGCGGGTCAAGGACAAGGTGATAAAGGCCCTGGGCAGCCGACTGCCGGGCTATGCCGACATGGCCGTGGAGCTGCCCTACATCCCGCCCTTTTTGCAAAAACACGGCGGCATGACCTTTTCCCTCGGCCAGTTCAACCAGTGGGTGGGCGGCAACGTCATGGCCACCGGCGCGGCCCAGATCTGGCCGTCCTCGCCCGTGGCCGAACCGCTGGTCGAAAATAGGCAGGTGGTCGGCGTGCGCCTGGCCGACCAGGGCGTGGACAAGGCCGGCAAGCCCGAGGCCGCCTACATGCCCGGCATGGACGTGCGGGCCAAGCTCACCGTCGTCGGCGACGGCCCCGTCGGGCCGGTCGGACGCGCCCTCGACAATCTCCACGGGCTCCCCGCCGGCCATCACCACCGCGACTACGCCGTGGGCATGAAGATGGTCATCGACCTGCCCGGCCACTGTCCCTGGAAGGAAGGCACGGTCATTCACACCATCGGCTTCCCCGAGCCCGAGATTTTCGGCTTCCTCTACGTGCTGCCCGGCCGCGTCGCCGCCATGGGCATCTTCGTGCCCTCCTGGTTCGACAATCCGGTGCGCACGGCCTACCGCTACCTCCAGCACTGGATGCAGCACCCCTACATCTGGAAGAACATCAAGGGCGGCGAACTGCGTTCCTGGGGGGCCAAGACCCTGCAGGAAGCCGGCAAGGCCGGCGAACCCTACCTCGTCGGCAACGGCTACGCCCGCATCGGCGAGGGCTCCGGCACCACCAACGTGCTGACCGGCTCCGGCGTGGACGAGGCCTGGACCTCGGGCGTGCTTCTGGGCGAGGCCGTGGTGCATCTGCTGGAACAGGGACTGCCCTTTACCGCTGAGAACCTGGAAAAGACCTACGTGGCCAGGCGTCGGGCCTCCTGGCTCGAAGAGGAAGCCCGGATCGCCGCGCGCTCCCGCGAGGGATTCGCCGCCGGATTTCTGCCCGGGCTCATCGGCATGGGCCTTTGCGGCCTGACCAAGGGCGCGCTGTGCTGGCCGGCCGCCTCCAAGCCCACCTGGAAGCGCCTTTCGAGCATCGAGGAATACTACCGGGGCCGCATCTCCCGCGAGGAGATCGAAACGATTCGCCGGCAGGCCACGGCCAAGGGCCGGCCCCTGCACGACGCGCTCATGGACCGCGCCGGCTGGCCGGCTATCGAATACGACGGCAAACTGCTCGTCTCGCACCAGGATGCGCTGCTTTTAGGCGGCAAGGTCCAGGCCGCGCCCGGCTACGCCGACCACGTGACCTTTGAAAACCCGGACGTCTGCCGCGCCTGCTGCGAGAAAACCTGCATCGAGGCCTGCTCCGGACAGGCCATTACTACCAACCCGGACGACGGCGTGCCGCTGTTCGATAGGGAAAAATGCGTGCACTGCGGGGCCTGCCTGTGGAACTGCTCCAAGCCGTCCCTGGCCGATCCCGAACGCACCAATGTGGTCTTCAAGGCAGCCGCCGGCGGTCTGCACTCGGCTGAGAATTAAGAGGCGGGGGCTCTGCCCCCGTACCCCCGCCGGGGGGCTTGATGCCCCCCGGTCCCCCCGTTGCGCTTTGCCGGGCGGGACCATGGCGGGTTGGCGGGAGCCCGGATATTTGTCGCCGCGATCGGCCCGGCGGCACGAGGCGCTACGCGCCTCGACGCCGGACGCGATTGCGGCGACAACCGCGCCAGCGGCGAAGCGCCGCATTTGAAGAAGTGACAGGTAAAGTGGGTCATATTTTTTAAGAGTTTTTTTGG
>NZ_JBLODY010000153.1:0-2212 GCF_047785625.1 Solidesulfovibrio sp. C21 | reverse complement strand
GAACCCTTTTTTGAAAAAAAGGGTTCCCTCCCCCGGACCCCCACCCTCCCCAAAAACTTTGAAAGGGGGGCGTTCTGGATATCTCCGCAGCAGGAATTCCGGTAATATGCGAAGAATATTTAGAAAATTTAGGAAGGGGAGAGCGCGAGAGGGGGCAACCCTTTTTAAAGGGTTCCCCCTCTCGCACGCCTTTCGTATCTGAACGCGCCGTGGGTGACTGCGGCGCGTTTCCATTTTGTCGCACCAGGATGGCCTGGGGGCGCATTCTTCTTCTGGTGGCGTTGTCCGGGGTATTCTTGTTAAGAAAGCGTATTTTACAATTTTGCAGTTTTTAGGTTTCGGACTTCATTGCGGCTGTCTGGAGGGGATGTCGGATTGCAGCTTGCCCTCCATAGTGAGGCGCGCTATGCCGTAATTATCGCATCACATACGGTGATCACTTTGGGTCTCATGTTTTACAGGCCTCATCCTCTCTGCATTGTAACTCGCTTCCAACCTCAAGGAGATGCCAGCCCATGAGCCAGTTCAGCCGCCGCAAATTTATCGGAATCGCCCTGGG
Organism: Solidesulfovibrio sp. C21; assembly: GCF_047785625.1. NCBI lineage: Bacteria > Pseudomonadati > Thermodesulfobacteriota > Desulfovibrionia > Desulfovibrionales > Desulfovibrionaceae > Solidesulfovibrio > Solidesulfovibrio sp. C21. The sequence goes on along the minus strand of NZ_JBLODY010000153.1, from coordinate 1,653 downwards.
CGCCAGTAGCGTCGCCATGCTGCCCGGCGTGGCCTTCACCACCGCCCGGGCCGAAGCCAAAAAAACGCCCAAGCTCAAGACCGAAACCGGATCGGCCATGGACAGGATCAAGGCCGCCATCGCGCATTGGGAAAAAGACGGCCGTCCGTTCGCCGCCGATGCCCTGGCCGCGGACAACGACGCCCAGTGGGACAAGCTGGTGCGCCACTATTTCGACCGGGACGCCTTCACCAGCATCTCGGTCAACGCCGCCAACCTGTGCCCGTCCATGAAGCCGGTGTCTTCCATGGTGGAACTGGTCCAGGAGCTGCTTGCCGCGGACATCTCCTTTCCCATGCGCGGCGAGCTGGCCGACGCGAGCCTCGTCAACGGCCTCGGCGCGGTGAAGGACTGGTTCGGCCTGGGCCAGATCAAGAGCCCGGCCGATTTCCTGCTGGCCCTGACCGCCAACTCCACCGAGGGCAACAACTTCATCAACAACGGCCTCGTGACCTCGGGCTTTTTCGATCCCCAAAAGGACAATGTCGTCACCTGGGACGTCAATCATCCCACCAATTACGACGCCTGGTTCTATCGCAAGGCCACCCAGGGCTGGGGCAAGGATTCCGTGCGCGTGTTGCAGACCAAGATGTTCGCCAACACCGTCACCGACGCCGAGCGCGCCACCGGCATGATTCCCTCCGATCCGGCCTCGGAAAAGGAGATCCTGGAAGCGCTGCGCCGCATGGTGGACAAGAACACCAAGATCGTGACGCTGTCCTGGCAGTCCAACGAATGCGGCATGCTGCTGCCCATGAAGCGCATCGTGGACGAGCTGCGCACGATCAACAAGGACATCTACATCCACGCCGACAGCGCCCAGACCTTCGGCGTGCTGGACTTGAACCTGGACAAGGTGGGCGTGGACAGCATCGCGGGGAGCTTTCACAAATGGCCCTGCGGTCCCAAGATGGTCGGCATCCTCTACATGAACAACCGCACCGGGGCGGCCGAAAAATTCACGCCGAGCATCTGGGGCTACGACGAGCACATCAACACCCCGGCCGACTACGGCTTTCCGGCCGAGTCCGGCAAGATCGATCCCAACGCCAAGCGCTTTTCCTACCTGGGCCAGCAAAACGACGCCACGCTGGTCTCCACCTGGATGGCGGCGCTGTTCCACACCGGCCATTTCCACCCCGGCGTGACCCCGGCCAGGATCGAGGCCCGCATCCACGCCCTGGGCGACAAGGTCAAGCAGGCGCTTTTCAAACACCTGCCCAAGGTGTTCCCGGACTTCACCGCCAAGACGGCCTACAAGTGGATTACCACGCCGACCACCAACGACGCGCTGCGCAGCTCCGTGTTCCTGTTCAAGACGCCCGACGGCATCGGAGCCGGCGACGTCATGAAACACGTCTACGAGAAACACGGCTTCGCCATCGCCAACCTCAAGGTGAAAGGCCACGACCTCGTGCGCGTCTCGCCCACCTTCTGCAACCTGTCGTCCGACCCGGAAGCCGTGGTCGCCGCCGTGGTCGACGTCATCAAGGCCCTGCAGTCCAAAAAGCTGGCCAGCAACGTCCACACCCGCGCGTACGTTTAGGGGGAGAAGGAACCGGGGGAGGGAACCCCTTTTTGAAAAAAGGGGTTCCCTCCCCCGGACCCCCACCC
>NZ_JBLODY010000152.1:0-2384 GCF_047785625.1 Solidesulfovibrio sp. C21 | reverse complement strand
GAGGGGGACCCTTTTTGAAAAAAGGGTCCCCCTCTCGCGCTCTCCCCTCCCAAAAACTTTCAACGGTTACAGGTTGATAGTGGTAATACTTTGTAATCGTTAGGAGTCTTTGGAAAGGGGGGCTGGGGGAAGAACCTTTCTGCAAGAAAGGTTTTCCCCCAGTACGCCTTTTACAAAGTCTTTTTTAACCGAAACGGCTGATATCGGTCTTGCAGGCGTCGTCCCATTCCAGGCAGTCGAGGTCGGTGATGGCCTCGAATTCGTTCAAGCAGCGCTGGCATTTTTGGGCCACGGCCACCTTGCCGGCCTTGATGTCGGCCTCGGTCGCCTCGACCGTGACCTTTTCCCCGCAGCTCGGGCACACGGCCGTGAATTTCGCTTTCTTTTCCGCCACGTCGGACTCCTTTGACAGGTTTTTCCGCCCGGCCCGTCCCGGGCTTCAGGCCAGGCATCGCCGCCAAGGGTAGCACCCGATCCCGGACGGAGGCAATGCGCGCCGCCGTCCGACCGCAACCCGGCCGCATCCTTGACGCCTGTCCGCTCCCGAAGCATCATGGCCTACGTGATGCAATCCCAACACGGGAGGGGGCATGCGGACCACGGCCTATCTGCTTGAGAGCCTTGTCGCCGAGGGTGTTGGCCATGCGTTTCTGGTTCCCGGCGGCCTTGTCGATCCTTTTTTGCCCGATCTCGCCGCCACGCCGGGTATGACGCCCATCGTGGCCGCCCACGAATCCGGCGCGGCCTACATGGCCGACGGCTATGCCCGGGCCTCGGGCCGCTTCGGCGTGGCCCTGGCTATCGGCGGCCCGGGCGTGACCAACATGGTGACGGCCGCCGCTTCGGCCCGGGCCGACGCCTCGCCGGTGCTTTTCGTCACCGGGCAGGTGCCGACCGACTGGGAAGGGCGCGGCGGCTTCCAGGACTCCTCGCCGGCTTCGCTCAACGACGTGGAGCTGCTTTCTTCGGTCACGGCGCTGTCTCTGTCCGTGGAAAATCCGCACCTCGCCCACCATCACCTGCGGGCCTGCCTGACGCGCATGCTGGCCGGTCCCAAGGCCCCGGTCCATATGAGCCTGCCCCTGGACGTGCAGCGGGCGGAGGTGGCCTCGCCCTGGGAGCCGCTCGACGCCTCGATTTATCGGCCGCGTTTCGTCGACGGCAGCGCCGTGGAGCGGCTGTGGCGCGTGCTGGTGCCGGACGGCGGCGGCGAGGCCCCCACGCGGGTGGCCATCCTGGCCGGGGCCGGGGTGGAGAAATCCGGGGCCACGGACTGCCTGATCGCCTTTGCCGAGCAGTTCGAAATCCCGGTGGCCACCACCTTGCGGGCCAAGGGGGTGTTCCCGGAGGACCACCGGCTTTCGCTTGGCATCTTCGGCTATGCCGGCCACCGCTACGCCATCGAGACGTTTCTGTCCGGCCGGGTGGAGGTGCTCATCGTGCTCGGCAGCGGTCTGTCCCAGCGCGATACCCTCTTTTGGGACAGGAAGATGCTGCCCACACGGGCCCTGGTCCATGTGGACGTGGACCCGACGACCATCGGCCGCACCTTCCATACCCACGTGCCCATCGTGGGGGATTGCCGGGCGGCGCTGTCCCTGATGATGGAGGGCGGTTCGGCCAGGGTCATGCACCTGCGGGCCGGCAACCAGGCCCGGGCGGCCTGGCTGGCCTCCATCCGGGCGGCCGGGCCGCGCGAGTACGACCCCGACCATGCCGCAAGCGACGCCGTGCCCCTGCACCCGGCGCGGGTGGCGGCCGAGCTGCGCCGGGCCCTGCCCCGGGAGGCGGCCGTGGCCGTGGACTCGGGGGCGCATCGGGCCTTTTTCGCCCATTATTTCAAGTCCTACGGCCCCCGCACGTACTATACGGCGTCCAACCTCGGCCCCATGGGTTGGGCCATCCCGGCGGCGGTCGGCATCAAGGCGGCCTTGGGCCAAACGCCCGTCGCCTGCGTGACCGGCGACGGCTGCATGCTCATGCACGGCATGGAGGTGGCCACGGCGGCCCGCTACGGCCTGCCGATCCCTTTCGTGGTGGTCAACAACAACGCCCTGGGCAACGTCTGGCTGCGGGCCATCCAGGAAGGCCCCGGCCCAGGAGCCCTGGCCGAACTGCCGGGCCACGACTTCGCCGCCTTCGGCCGGGCCATGGGCGCGCGCGGCCTCACGGTGACCCAGCCCGAGGAGCTGGCCCCGGCCTTTGCCGAAGCCCTGTCCGGAGAAGGACCATGCGTGGTGGACGTGCGCTGCGACAGGCGCTTCACCACCCCCGTCACGCCCTACTCCGAAGCCAAAAAGGAATGGGTGGACGACGATTAGGGGAAGGGAGCGGAGAAAGCGCCGGGGGGAACCCTTTTCTGAAGAAAAGGGTTCCCCCCGGAC
>NZ_JBLODY010000151.1:0-2749 GCF_047785625.1 Solidesulfovibrio sp. C21 | reverse complement strand
CCCTTTTTGGAAAAAGGGTTCCCCTCTCGCGCTCTCCCCTCCCAAAAACTTCTAACGGTTACAGCGGCGGCTACGCTAACACCCTGTATCCGTTGAAAGTCTTTGGAAAGGGGGCCCGGGGGGAGAACCTTTCTGCAAGAAAGGTTTCCCCCCGGCGTTAAAAAAAACAAACGCGCCGGCCAAGGCCGACGCGTCGGAAGCGTGAAGCGGAAGGAGTCGGGGCGTTATTTGTAGTAGGAGAGAAGATTGAAGGAGGAATAGCCGTTATCCGGGTTTTCGGCGTAGCGACACCCCAGGCTGTTGTCCTCGTCCTTGCAGCGAATGTCTTTTTGTGAATTGCGGTAGAAGGTGCACTCGTTGTTGTTGCAAACGAGAATTTCGTCCCAGCCCGATTCCGGGGGACCTACCCATGACTCGAGTTTTGCCCCGCAATGCGGGCAATAGCGTTCTTCAAGCATCATCGTCTCCTTATGCGCAACCGTCGCCGGCTGGACGGCTGGAAGCTTTCTGGAAAATAGGCACGATCGGGCGGGCGTCAACCGTCCGGACCGCGAAGACGGCCCGGACGGCGACAACGGGGGCTAAAAATTGTCTTTGGCCCAGTAAAGCAGGTGATGATTGGCCGCCAGGCGGTCGACGACGCTCTTGGCCTGGGCTTCGTCGATGGGGTGTACGCGGATATAAACCGTGCGCCGGCCGGGGGCGGCCTCGTCGTAGGACGTCAGAATGCTGATGATGCGCACGTCGTGGGTTTTGAGGTCGTCGAGCACGCTCTTGAGGCTGCCCGAGATGTCGGGCAGGTCCAGGGCGAATTGCAGGCCGCCGTTCAAGACGCCGGTGATGCTCACGAGCACCTTGAAAATGTCGCTGTCGGTGATGACGCCGACCACCTTGTTGTCGCCGTCGACAACGGGCAGGCCGCCGATGTTGTGGCGCAAAAGCAGCACCGCCGCCTTTTCCACGGTGTCGTCCGGACTGACGGAGACCACGGTTTTGGTCATGATGTCGCCGATTTTTATTTCGGAGAGCAGGTAATACAGCTCATGCATGTCAAGCGTCGTGGCCTTGGATGGAGAGGCTTCCTTGATGTCCCGGTCGGACACGATGCCGACCAGCCGGCCGTTCTCGTCCACAACGGGCAGCCGGTGGTAGCCGTTCTCCTTCATCATTTTGGCCGCCTTCATGATGGAGGTGGCGGGCTTGGCCGTGACCGGGGATTTGCTCATCCAATCCTTAATCAGCATGTGCGTCTCCTTGTCGGTCCTTGAGGATGGGCCGCTTGTGGTATATGGCCCGGATGTCGCGCGGCGGCGAAGCGCCGGAAAAGGTCGCTCCCTTATACGTGATTGCGCCGTGATTTCAAGCCATTCACCCCTCTCCCGGGCAATTAAAGGATATCATCCATGAAGGCATTGGTCTATCGCCGCAGCGTCGCGCGCTATCTTGCCTGCGCCGCCGCCTCCCGGGTCGCGCCCAGGCGCTTTTTCCCCTGGCTGGCCCCACTGGGCTTGGCCACCGTGCCCTTCGATCCGCCCAAGGGCTGGCTGCCGCTTGTTCCCCGGCTGTGCGGCATCTGCGGCTCGGACCTCGGACTCTTGCGCGGCAGGGAATCGCCGCTGCTCGAACCCTACGCCAGCCTGCCCTTCATCCTGGGCCACGAGATGGTGGCCGATCTGGCCGAGGACGCGCCGGAAGCGGGCCTTGCCGCCGGGACGCGGGTAGTGGTCGAACCGGGGCTGCCCTGCGCCGTGCGGGGACTGCCCCCGTGCGGGCCGTGCAGTCAGGGGCATTACAACCGCTGCGAGCGTTTTCTCGACGGCGACCTGCCGCCGGGGTCGTTTCTGGGCTTTACCCGCCGCGCCGGCGGGGCCATGGCCGAACGCACGGCCGCCCATCCCTCGCGCATCCTGCCGGTGCCGGACGGGCTTTCCGACGAGGACGCGGTGCTGGCCGATTCCCTGGCCTCGGCGCTCCAGCCCGTGCTCGAACATTTTCCGGCCCCGGGGGCGACGGTGCTGGTCATGGGCGCGGGCATCCTGGGTCAGCATGTGGTGCGCTGCCTGCGGGGGCTCGGCAGCGACGCCAAAGTGCTGGTCACGGCGCGCCATCCCGTGCAGGCGGCCCTGGCCGAGGCCGGCGGCGCGGACGCCATCGTTCGGGCGAAAAACAAAAAGGATCTGGCCGAGGCCGTCGGCGGACGCTTCGTGGCCACGAGCCTCGGCGGCGGCAACATCGAGGGCGGCGTGGACATGGTCTTCGACTGCGTGGGCGCGTCGTCCACCTTCGAGACCGGGCTGCTCGCCCTTCGCGCCAGCGGCAAATACGTCATGGTCGGGGCCGGGGCGCGCCTGAAGGATGTGGATATTTCCAGCCTGTGGTTCCGGGAACTGACCGTGGCCGGTTCGTCGGGCTGCGCCGAAGCGCCCGATCCGCGCCGTCCCGGCGAGCGCGTGCGCACCTATGCCCTGGCCCTTACACTCCTCGCCTCGGGCACCTACCCGACCAAGGGCCTGCTCACCCACACTTTCCGCCTGGAAGCTTACGCCGACGCCTTTCGCACCGCCTTCGACAAGCGCGCCACGGGCAGCGTCAAGGTGGCGTTCGATTTAAGGTAGAAGGGAGGAGAGGGTGGGACGCCTCCGGCGGCCGGGGGGAAACTTTTTGAAAAAAGTTTCCCCCCGGACCCCCCTTCAAAAACTTTCAACGGGGGGGGGAGGTTCAAGCGGCGGCCATCTCGCCGGGACAGGGA
>NZ_JBLODY010000150.1:0-3049 GCF_047785625.1 Solidesulfovibrio sp. C21 | reverse complement strand
ATATTGTCGCCATACCAGCTGTAACCGTTAGAAGTTTTTGGGAGGGGAGAGCGCGAGAGGGGAACCCTTTTTTCAAAAAGGGTTCCCCTCTCGCACCTTCTTCCCTTCCTCAAAGGAGACTACCATGGCTTCTCTGGAAATCGACAGGGAGCGGTGCGCACGGGATGGGCTATGCGCCCTGGAGTGTCCGCTCTCGCTCATTGACATCGACGAGGCGGGCTATCCCGTGGCCACGGCGCATCTGGAAGCGTCCTGCATCGGCTGCGGACATTGCGCGGCCGTGTGCGCCAAGGGTTGCCTGCGCATCGACGGAATCGACCCGGACGACCTGCCCGACGCGCCCAGGACGCCGGATGTTTTGCCGGAAGCGCTTTGCGCCTGGATGACCGGCCGGCGCTCGGTGCGCAACTTCAGCGACCGGCGCGTACCGCGCGGACTGATCGAAACGTGCCTGGAAACGGCGCGCTACGCGCCCTCGGCCCTAAACGGCCAGCCGGCCGAGTGGCTCGTCATGACCGATCCGGCCGCCATCCGCACCCTGGCCGGGCTGTGCGCCGACTTTTTCCGCGCCGCGGGAAGCAGTCCGCGTTTTGTCGAACCCTTCGACGCCGGCCGGGAAACCATCCTGTGGGGCGCCCCCTGTCTGGTGGTGGTCCACGCCGACACGGCCGCGCCCATCCCGCCGGCCACGGATTGCGTCATCGCCCTGACCCATTTCGAGCTGGCCGCCCATGCCCTGGGACTTGGCACCTGCTGGGCCGGACTCGCACACCGGGCCGTGGCCTCCCATGCGCCGGCCCGGGAGCTTCTCGGCCTGCCGCAGGGACACGAGATGTACGGCGGCCTCATGGTCGGCTTCCCGCGCTTTGCGATCAAACGCCTGCCGCCGCGAAAGCCCCTGTCCATTATCTGGCGTTAGGGCGCGGGGGTGTTCCCCGAAAAAGCCGCCGCGTCCAGGGGGATGGTCCGCGTCCATTCGGGCGTGCCGGGATCGGCCAGACGCAGATACAACCTGCCCGGACCGGACGGCGGCATGGCCACGGCAAAGGTGGCCACGGTGCGCGCGGCCCTTGGCCTGCCGCCCGTGCGCCAGATGCCGTTTTCCGGCCCGTCGGCCGTGTCGCGGGACAGGGCGAGCAGGGCGGCGAGATTCGCCGGACGGGGCAGATCGCCCAGAAGCCCGGCGATACGCGCCGCCCGGGCCCGACTCGACGCGCCGATGCGGACATTGGCGTCGGCAAGGGCCGGCTCCAGATAGTGGTTGGTCTGCCACAGCACACCATCAACGGTGCGCGAAACGGCGTAGCGCCCGCCCGGAGCCACTTCCACCCGGGCCACCTCCTGCCGGTCGGACAAAAGAAACAGGCACGGCCTGCCACGGCTAAAAAGATCGGCCCGGGCCACGGCCGCCGCGACGCTGCCGCACCGCGTCAGCAGCCGGCGCAGCAGGCCTCCCATGCCGGGCCCGCCCTTTCGGGCCTCGCGGGGAACGCTGCCCGCCGTGGCCGAAACCACGGCGAGGCCGGCCTCGTTGACCCCGGCCTTGAGCCCGGATGCGCCGCCGCCCTCGGCAAAAAGCCCCAGGTAGCGATACCCGTCCCCGGGCGTGACCAGCACGAGCCGCTGGGCCTGCACCGGATGCCAGTCGCGGTTTTTGACCAGCAGCGTGCCGCCGCCGGCCACGCCGGACCCGGCCAGACTGAACAAGGTGCAGGCCCACGCCGCCCCGGCCCCGAGAAGGACCAGCAGCAGGACGGACAGGGCGTACGCCGACCGGGCTATTGCAGCTTTTGCCCGTCCTGACAGCACGAGCCGGTCCCCTTCGTTCCCGAGGCGCCGTCACAACTCGAACAACCGCAGCCGCACCCGCCGCTCTTCTTGAAGAAAAACCGCCGGATCACATACCCGGCCGCCACGGCGATGATCAAAAAAACAATCAGCTTGTCCATGAAGGCCTCTCTTTGAAAATGAAAATCAACCTCGAAGGAGAGAATAAGCGCTTTCCAAATTCGCGCAACATGTTTTATCGGTTTAAAAAACAACACCCTCGAACCAGCGCTGCCGCTGCCTCTCCCGACGGCAACCGCCAAGGACGCGCCCCATGGACAAACACCTGCTTGTGGCCGTCAGCGACGAATTCCACACCTCGCAGAGCCTGCGCTTCGTACACGATTTCTTCACTAGCCGCGAAGAGCTCAAGCTGACGCTGTTTTACGTAGTCCCGCGCCGCCCCGACTGGCGGCTCGACCCCATCAACCTCGAGGCCAATCCCGAGGCCATCATCCATATCGAGGAAGACAAGCAGGTCCACGGCGTGCCGGCCATGGAAAAGGCCAAGGAATGGCTCCACTCCATGGGGTTCCCCAAGGACCAGGTGCTCGTCAAGTTTTCGCACGGAAAGCTCGGCACGGTCAAAGAGATCGTCAAGGAATCCGAGGAAGGGCTCTACGACGCGGCCGTGCTCGGCCGGCGAGGACTGTCATGGTTCGAGGAAATGGTCAGCGACAGCGTGTCGCACCGCATCCTCTGGGAAGAACTCAGCTTCCCCATCTGGATCTGCCGCAATCCGCAAAAGGAACGCAAAAACGTGCTGGTATGCGTGGACGGCTCCGAGGAATCCATGCGTGTGGCGGACCACGCCGGCTTCATGCTCAAAAACGAGCCCGGCCACGATATCACGCTGCTCCACGTTTGCTCAGACGACCGCTGCATCGACGCGGAGGAAATCTTCGGCCGGGCCCTGGCCGAGATCAAAGCCAACGATATCGGCGACGACCGGATCACCATCAAGGTCCTGACCTCGTCCAACCCGGCGCGCACCATCCTGCACGAAGCCGATTCCAATAAATACGCCGCCGTGGCCATCGGCCGCACCAGCCATAAACCCTCGACCCTCAAACACATCTTCGCCACGACTAGCCTCAAGATCCTGCGCGGCATCGAAGGCGCGGCCTTGTGGTTGTGTAAGTAGGAAGAGGGGGAGAGGAACCGGGGGAGGGGACCTTTTTTTGCAAAAAAAGGTCCCCTCCCCCGGTTCCTCTCCCCCTCT
>NZ_JBLODY010000014.1:0-65063 GCF_047785625.1 Solidesulfovibrio sp. C21 | reverse complement strand
TGCCGGGACGAGCCTGCCGCGCAAGCGGCGGCAGCGTCCCGGCAAATTCCGCCGCCATCCTCACCCAACCGACTCCCGCTCTCCTGCCCTCGTCCCGCCCGACCAAAGCACACCAAACGGGGGGTCCGGGGGGCGCGCTCGCCTCCCGGCGGGTCCGGGCAGAGCCCGGTCCTCTCCCCTGCCGCCTTCCCTACCGCCTTCCCTTCCGCGCTACCGCACGGCAGACGGCCGGGCCGGCACCATGCCGTGCTCGAAATCGTCCAGTTCGCGGCGCAGTTCCGGGCAGCGCCGCACCCCGTAGCCCGGCCCCAGGCGCAACCGGCAGACGGCCTTGGGGAGATGCAGCACCAGATGCACGGAGCACTGGCCGGGATAGCGGCGCAGGATGTCGGCAAGGGGGTCCAGGGGTACGGCCTTTTCCTCGGGGCAGGCCACCAGCACTTCCACGGGCTCGTCGCTGCCGCCGATGATCTTGGACAGGGGGTCGATGCGCACGGCCTGCAATTTGATGAGCTGCTTGCCCTCGCCTTCGGTCTGTTCGGTCTGGCCGATCTTGGCCGTGATGAAAAGCGGCGCGTCGGCGGCCAGGTTTTCGCGGCAAAGGGCGTAGCAATCGGAGAAAACGACCACTTCGGCTTCGCCGCCGAGATGGTCCTCGAGCTTGCAGAAGGCCATCTTCTGGCCTTTCTTGGTGATGATTTCCTTGGTGGTGACGCAGATGCAGGGGACCTTGACCTCGACGCCGGGTTCCAGGCCGGCGCACTGGGCCAGGGTCGTGACGCGCATGGCGCGCAGGTCGCGCTCGTAGGCCAGAAGCGGATGGCTGGTGAGGTAGAAGCCGAGGGCTTCCTTTTCGTAGGCCATCATTTCTTCGTGGAGCCATTCGGGCAGCTCGGCCTCGGCGCAGGAAAACCCCAGGCCCACGGTGGGCTTGGGCTTGTCGGGCATAAGCTCCATCAGCGACAGGCGACCTTCGTTCTTATCGGCCGCCCGTCTCTGGCCCACCGTGGCCGCCTGATCGAGCCCGGCGAAGAGTCCGGCCCGGGTGCAGCCGAAGCCGTCGCAGGCCCCGCATTTGATGAGATATTCGATGACGCGCTTGGTGACCTTGCGCATGTTCACGCGGCTGGTGAGGTCGAGCAGCGAGGAAAAGGGGCCGTTTTGCTCGCGTTCGGCCACGATTTCGAGCACGGCGTCGCGGCCGATGTTTTTGACGGCGGCCAGGCCGTAGAGGATCTTGTTGTTCTTGACGGAAAAGTGCGGCAGCCCGGCATTGACGTCCGGGGGGCACAGTTCGATGTCATTGTCGCGGCAGGCGGCGATGTATTGCAGGAGCTTGTCCTGGTTTTCCATGTCCGAGGTCATCAGGGCCGCCATGAAGGCCACGGGGTAATGGGCCTTCAAATAGGCGGTCTGGTAGGAAATCTGGGCGTAGGCGGCGCTGTGGGACTTGTTGAAGCCGTACTCCGCGAACTTCTCCATCAAGTCAAAAATTTCGTTGGCTTTTTTGGCGTCGATCTTGTTTTGGGCGCAGCCCTCCACGAAAATGGCGCGCTGCCGGGACATTTCCTCGGCGTTTTTCTTGCCCATGGCCCGCCGCAGCAGATCGCCGCCGCCAAGGGAATAGTTGGCCAGCACCTGGGCGATCTTCATGACCTGTTCCTGGTACACGATGACGCCGTAGGTGGACTTGAGCGTCTCCTCCAGGAGCGGATGCGGGTACTCGACCGGGTCCAGGCCGTGCTTGCGGCGGATGAACAGCTCGACCATGCCGGACCCGAGCGGCCCCGGGCGGTAGAGGGCGAGCATGGCGATCAGGTCTTCAAAGCAGTTGGGCTTGAGCATCCGCAGATACTTGCGCATGCCCTGGCTTTCCACCTGGAAGATGCCGTCGGTGTCGCCCCGGGCGAAGAGTTCGTAGGTGGCCGGATCGGTCATGGGCAGGGTTTCGAAGTCGGGCGGCTCCTCCCCCATCTCGCGGATGATTTTCAGCGCATCGTCGATGACCGTGATGGTTTTGAGCCCCAGGAAGTCGAACTTGACCAGTCCGGACTTCTCCACGCGCTTCATGTCCCACTGGGTCACGGTTTCGTTGTTTTTCCCCTTATAGAGCGGCACGTACTCGGTCATGGCCTTGTCGGACACGACCACGCCGGCGGCATGGGTGGAGGCGTGGCGGGCCAGGCCTTCCAGGCGGCGGGAAATGTCGATGAGGTGGGCAATGCGGGGATCGGTGCGCACGAGGGTTTTCAGTTCCGGCTCAAGCTCCAGCGCCTTGTCGATGGTCATCTTGAGGTCTTCGGGAATGAGCTTGGCGATGCGGTCGGTCTCGCCGAAGGTCATGCCGAGCGCCCGGCCCACGTCGCGCACCACGCCCTTGGCCTTCATGGTGCCGAAGGTGGTGATCTGGGCCACGGCGTCCGCGCCGTAATGCTCCGTGACGTAGCGGATGACCTCGTGGCGGCGGCGTTCGCAGAAGTCCACGTCGATATCGGGCATGCTCACGCGCTCGATATTGAGGAAGCGCTCGAAAAAGAGGTCGTAGGGCATCGGATCGAGGTTGGTGATCCGCAGCGAATAGGCGACCAGGGAGCCGGCCGCCGAACCACGCCCCGGCCCGACGGGGATATCGTGGTCCTTGGCCCAGTTGATGAAGTCCTGGACGATGAGGAAGTAGCCCGGGAAGCCCATCTTCGTGATGACGTCGAGTTCGAGTTCCAGGCGGTCCCAATATTTCTTCGGGTCCACGTCCGGCATCTTGGCCAGGCGCTTTTTCAGGCCTTCCCGGGCCATGCCGCTCATGACGTCGTCCAGGGACTTGCCGGGCGGGGCCTTGTAGACCGGAAAATGGTAGCCCTCGAAATCGAGCTTCACGTCGATGCGGTCGGCGATCTCGCAGGTGTTGGCCAGGGCCTGGGGCACATCCTTGAAGGCCTCGGCCATCTCCTCGGGGGAGCGGTAGTAGAGGTCCTTGGAGGTAAACCGCATGCGCTTGACGTCGTCCACGCAGGCGGCGGTCTGGATGCACAGCAGGATGTCGTGGGCTTCGGCGTCGTCGGCGTGGAGGTAGTGGCAGTCGTTGGTGGCGACAAGCGGCAGCTTGAGGTCGTCCGACAGCTCGATGAGGAAGTTGTTGACCGTGGTCTGTTCGGGGATGCCGTTGTCCTGGATTTCCAGGTAGAACCGGTCCGGGAACAGGGCCGCGTACTCCTTGGCCGTGGCCACGGCCGCATCCCTGCTCTCCCGCAACAGCTTCTGGTTGATCTCGCCCTTGAGGCAGGCGGACAGGGCGATGATCCCCTCGCCGTACTGGCCGAGCAACTCCTTGTCCACGCGGGGTTTGTAGTGAAAGCCCTCGAGGTGGCCCTTGGACACGAGCTTGAGCAGGTTGTGGTAGCCGGTCATGTCCTTGGCCAGGAGCACCAGGTGGTAGCCGGCGTCGCGGGGGGAGCGGGCGTCTTTTTTGCGCCGGTCCTCCTTGGCCACGTAGACCTCGCAGCCGATGATGGGCTTGAGCCCCGCCTTCTTGGCGTAATCGTAGAACATCAAGGCGCCGTGAAGGTTGCCGTGGTCGGTTATGGCCGCGGCCGGACAGCCGAAACCCTTGGCGGTCTTGACGAGATCGCCGATGCGGATGGCCCCGTCGAGGAGGCTGTACTCGGTATGGCAGTGCAGATGGACGAAATCGGACATGGGTACTTTTGGGGGTAAAAATCCTGGGCGCGGGATACCCCGCCCCAGGGCGATATAGCGCACCCGGGCGCTTCTGGAAACGGCCCGGAAATCACTCCCTTTACCGGGCGACTCCGTGTCGCGCCCGGTAAAGGGCACATCCGCGTTTCACGAATAAATAAGTTATTCCAATGGTTTGCTTGAGGAATACATGGAGGCCCGCCACTAGCCCCAGCTTTGAATCTCGATCATGTTGCCCTCGGGGTCGCGCATGTAACGAAAGGTGAGTTTGCCGACGCCCGGCACCTCGCGCGAGACAAGTTCCCCCACGGCCGATCCGCCGGCGTCGAGCATCTCGCGCGCCTTGGCCGCCACGTCGTCCACGAGAAAGGCGATATGGGCGAACCCCGGCGTATTGGCGTCCACCTCGGGGTGTTCTTCCAGGGCGTCGTAGGAGAAGATTTCCAGCGTGGGGCCGGTGTCGCCATGCCCGGGCAGGCGCAAGTGGAGGCCGGTGATATGCGCGCCGTCAAGCCCGGTCGCGGCATCGAGCCAGTCGCCGGACAGGTCGCGTTCCGGCGGCACGGGCCGGCAGTCGAACAGGCGGATGTAAAAGGAGGTCAGCGCCCGCCAGTCGCGGGCAATGATGTTGGTGTGGACGTAGCGGGTGGACATGGCGGGGTACTCCTTTGCCGTAGTGATGACCGCTTCAAAAATATCGAAAATGCATCAATCAGGCAACAAGCCCAACCCACCGGAAAACATGCGGGGGGACTGTTGCAAAACAAGCATTACATCCTTACAGTAGTAGATACCTAAAAATTGAATAAAATCAAAATCTAGCTTGAAAATTCCGGCAGCGCCATTTCCAAGGTATTGCGACTAACACTCTAAAAACAATATTAAACATACAATGCACCTTGTTTAGCACAAACAATCTACTATCTTTTTCGGCAGATACAGTCTCGGATACATTGATACAATATTGCCGTTTCAGACAACAGCACTCTGAAAAAATGTGGCTTTTCAACAACGAAAATTTCAGATAACTGAAATCGAAACGGCTATGGCATCAGCCCTTTCCCGCATCGAAAGAACGCCTAGCTGCATTCAGGAACGACACTGTGAATAAATATTATTCAAAATCAACTCGTTATATTATACTGTTAGCTGGTGTGCATACTGTTTTAAACATAGTACTATTTCTATACATTAACAAGAACGATATTCTCATCAAAAGCACTGAGGCTGTATTCAGACATCCTTCAATGCTTAAGTATTATATAGATATATTTCTTTACAGTATATTCTCACACGGCCTATTTTTTTATTTAATTTTACACTTCTCACTTATAACCGCAGCGTTATTTTTTGGCCTTCTCGTTATATCTATACTATGCTACGCTTTCAAAATAAAAAGAACAATACTATTTTTTTCATTATACTCTGGAATACTATTCTCCTTAGTATACTTCATATTAATATATAACTTTGTAACAATGGCACTTTTTGAATCCAAAGTCTACAAATGGAATATCCAGTATCTCCCAACAATAACACAACGAATATGCACGACAGCTAACATCAATATAATAACGCCATGCTTTTCCCTGTTTATGCTCATATTGATTATAATTTGCATACACTACGCCGCATTAAAGCAACTCAACAAATACTTTCACAAGAGGGAAAAGCCGACGACGTACATAAAAAGATACATAGCAAAACCAGTTTTTGTACTAATTCTTATTCTACTTTGCCTAAACCTGGCATGGACTAAGCAAGAACTCTTTGCCAAAAATAACATCTTATTATCATGGACGCTAGATGATAATGAATGGAATTTCAATAGCATTGCATTCAGCATTGACACTCACCATACAACACCAACCGGAAAATATTTAAAAAAGTTAGAAGAATTCAATGAAACACAAAAAAACACTAACTTTAAATTGCCTAATATAATTATTCTTGTCGTTGATACATTCAGGGCTGATCACTTGGGATACAATGGTTACCATAGAGACACGACTCCATTCCTGGATTCATTATACCGGGCGGGGAAAATTGAAAATGCCCGCATCGCGACATCAACATGTTCCGAAACGATGTGCGGTATCGGAAGCACGCTCCTTTCAAAATCATACAGTAACATGAAATCCAGCAACATTCGCCTACAAAGCGTATTAGAGACCATTGGGTACAAATTGAGATTTTACTCTTCCGATATTCCAAACTACAAAGGCTTATACCGCCTTTATAGCGCAGACAATACAGACATATATAATTGCGACACCACACACAAATACGCCGCCCTGGATGATCATGTCATATTAGAAGGAATTAAACATCTAAAGAAATATTCAGATGGACACTATTTTTTCTTTTTCCATATCATGTCAGCACACGCCCTAGGCAATAAATTTGAAGGATTTACAAAATATACACCATCTAAATGTGTGTCATCTCCAACAACGTTCTCAAAGGAAAAAAGTCTGATTGACGGTGACACAAATTTTTACGACAACGGGGTTAAACAAGCAGACTATGTCATTAACAACATATACGAAGGTCTCAAATCCAATGGCTATCTCGAAAATAGTATAATAATTATTCTTGGCGACCATGGCGAGGGACTGGGAGAACACGGTTATTTTAATCACGCATATCATCTTTACCATGAATTCATCAACATACCCATCCTATTTATCAGGACAGACCATGGGGAAAAGCTCTATTTAGACTACGCGAGCCAAATCGATATTGCTCCTACAATATTAAATCTCATTAACATACCCATTCCATCGACCTGGGAAGGCAACGCCTTAACTGCAGAGCACAAGCAACGCAAAACATACCACCAAACCACATGGTCAGCCCCAATCCTTTCCATCATACAAAAGAACAATGACCAACTATATAAGTACATCAAAAACAAAAATCAGTGTATATATTACTATCTAAACCAAGACCCCGGAGAACAAAATCCCTTGCCATCATCATGTGACATTTTCAATCCGCAACTCAACTAAGCCGACAAACATATTTTCCCACGACATATGGCCATGCGTGGCCCCCCCCCGCCACGCATTTCCAGAAAACACCGTCAGATACGCATCTGATCGCCCGGCTGGAGGTATGGCGCAGCGCTGGGCGGCAGGGCTGAGCGGGACTACCACGGGGAACCCGGGAGCCCCTTTCCCCTTTCGCTTTGGCAAGTTATCCGCTACAATTATGATAATAGTGCACAGCGTCCTTTTTTTCCGGGACGACGGAACGCATCCACGCCGCAGGCACAGGCATGCAGAAAAAAACGTCCTGGACAATAATCCTGGCCGGCCCCCTGCTCATCATCGGCATCGAGGCCGTGCTGGCTTTTTTGGCGATAAACGGCGTCGTCGTGCCCAACCCGGTCCTTTTCCTGTCACTGGCCATCGTCCTGTCCGCCTCCCTCGGCGGGTATGCCGCGGGGACGCTCAGCGTGGCCATCACCTTCCTGTTTCTCCTCTGTTACTGGTCAAAACCCGGGCATTTTCTCGTCTACACGCCACGCGACGTCTCCCGGCTGGCCGTTTTCCTCATGACCATGCCGGCCATGGCCTTCCTGGTCGGCGCGCTGGAGAAAAAAAACAGGACAAAACTGTTCGAAATCGAAGAGAAGACCAGGGAGTTGGAAGAAAGCAAAACACGGCTGCAACGCGCCGAACTCGTGGCCCAGACGGGCAACTGGGAAGTCGCCCTCACGGACGGCACCCTCTCCACCTCGGAAGGGGCGCGACGCATCTACGGCATGGACCCAAACCGCCACTATACGCTTGGGGAGGTGCAGCACATTCCACTGCCCCAATACCGTCCCATGCTCGACGCGGCCCTGACGGACCTCGTGGCCCGGGGCATCCCCTACGACGTCACGTTCAAGATCCGCCGCCCGCAAGACGGTGCCGTCATCGACATCAACTCGCGCGCCACCTACGATTCCACGGACAATAAGATTTTCGGCACCATCCAGGACGTGACCGCGCAAAAGCAGATCGAAGCCGACTTGATCGAATCCCGGCAGCGGGCGGAGCTGGCCAACAGCGCCAAGACCGAGTTCCTGGCCAACATGAGCCACGAGATCCGCACACCCTTAAACGGCATCCTGGGCATGCTCCAGGCCCTCGAGGATACCACGCCCTCGGCCGAACAGCAGCGGTTTATCGGGGCCGCCATACGCGCCTCCCGGCGGCTGGCCCAGCTTTTAAACGACATCCTGGACCTCTCGCGCATCGAGGCGGGAAAGATCCGGATCACGCCGGGCCCCTTCAAGTTGAGCGAACTCGTCGCCTCCATCGAGGAGCTCTTCAGCTTCTCGGCCCGGAAAAAAGGGCTGTCCCTGTCCTTTTCCGTAGCCCCCGGCCTTCCGGACGATCTCCAGGGCGACGCGGTCCGGATCAGGCAGATTCTGTTCAACCTCATCGGCAACGCCATCAAATTCACCACCCAGGGCACAGTCTCCCTGGCCGTCGAACCCATACGGGTCGAGGAACGACGCATCCGCCTGCTGTTCACCGTGGCCGACACCGGCATCGGCATCCCGGAAACGCTCATGGCCCGTATCTGCGAACCCTTCACCCAGGCCCGTCCGGACACGCTCCCTCCCACCCAGGGCGTGGGGCTGGGGCTTTCCATCGTGAAAAAGCTCACCCGCCTCATGGACGGCGAAATCACGCTCGAAAGCCGAGAAGGCCATGGCACGACCGTTTCCCTGTCCCTGCCGCTGGAACTCCCGCAGCAACCGGAAACGGCCGTGCCCCGGGACGCGCCCCGCCCCGCCGGAACACCCGCACCCGGGCTGCGGATTCTCCTGGCCGAAGACGACCGAATAAGCGCCCTCGCCTGCCGGCATATCCTGGAACACCTGGGGCATGTGGTGGTGACGGCCGAGGACGGCCGGCAGGCACTGGACCTGTTCGCCAAGGAGGATTTCGACCTCGTCTTCATGGACATCCAGATGCCGATCCTTGACGGCGTGCGGGCAACGCAGGAAATTCGGGACCGCGACGCCTACGGCGACAAGGCGGACACGCCTATCGTGGCCATGACGGCCTATGCCATGGATGGCGACGGGCAGCGCTTCCTGGCCGCCGGAATGGACGGCTACATCGCCAAGCCCGTGGAAAAGGAAGTGCTGAAGGAAACCATCGCCCGCGTGCTGCGGGAAGCGGGGACGGGCCGTCGCCGGACCGCGCCCGCCGCTAAGGAGCCGCACCCGTGAAAGATATTTTCGTGACCCTTTCCCGCTACAACCGCTGGGCCAATGCACGACTGTACGCCGAGTTGGCCAAGCCACTGGCCCTGTGCCTGGCCCACTTCTTCAACCACCAGACGCATCACCGCGGCCAGATCCACGGTTTGCTCGGCGTCTGCGGCATCAAGGCGGCGGACATCGACCTGTTCGGCTACACGCGGGAATCCCGGGAGTGACGCCACGTTTGCGGCAACGCCTCAAGACCACTGCGCCTTGCCCCGTGGTTGAAAACCAGATAGCCCTTTGACATGTTTGCATTCTTTCTCAAAGGCGTGGCCATCGGGGCCATTATCGCCATGCCCTTCGGCCCGGTCGGCATGCTGTGTCTTGGCCGGGCCATCACCATGGGGCTGCGGGTGGGCCTGCTCTCCGGCGTGGGCGCGGCTGCGGCGGACGCCTTTTACGGCGCCGTCGCCGCTTTCGGCCTGACCTTCGTGTCGGATTTCCTGGCCGCGCATGCCCAGGTGCTCCAGGCCGGGGGCGGACTTTTCCTGATGGGCATGGGGCTGCGCCTGGCCCTGTCCAAGGCCCCGCCCCGGCCGGCGGAAACGCCCCCCAAAAAGCGCTATGCCGGAGCGTTCGCCTCCATCTTCCTGCTGACGCTGACCAACCCTTTGACCGTGGTCGCCTTTCTGGCCATTTTCGCCGGATTCGGCCTGGGCCAGGTCAATGCCCACGCCAGCGAGGCCGCGATGGTGGTGGCCGGCGTTTTCTGCGGCTCCATGATCTGGTGGGCGGCCATCGCCTTCGGCGGCAAGCTGCTGCGGTTGCGGCTCCTGGCCCACATGCGCACCATCAAACGCGTCTCGGGCTGGCTGATCGCCGTCTTCGGCCTCTGGGCGGTCTTTTTCGCGCATTAGGATGGAGGAGCGAGAGGAGAAGAACGTGCGAGAGGGGAACCCTTTTTGAAAAAAGGGTTCCCCTCTCGCGCTCTCCCCTCCCAAAAACTTTTAACGGTGACGGGCTGTTACCGTTATGAGTCTTTGGAAAGGGGGTCCGGGGGGAGAACCTTTCTGCAAGAAAGGTTTCCCCCCGGCTCTTCGCCCGCGCGGCGCAGGCCTTGGCGAAAGCAGGCCAGGCGTTCGGAAATGACGGTCAGGCCGGTAAAAGGGAAACCCGCCATGGCCGCCTTGTAGGGCTCCGGCGCGTCGAGGAGCCGGGTGAGCTTCTCGCGCAGGGTCTCGGGCGAGAGGCTGTCCCAGGACAGGTATTCGAGCAGCCCGCGAGCGCTCAGGACCTCGGCCCGGATGCGCTGCTCCAGGCGCGGCACCTCCCGGGGCACGACCAGCGATGGCTTGCCCTGGCACAAAATCTCGCAGGTGGTGTTGTAGCCGCCCATGGTCACCACCACGTCGGCCAGGCCGATCAGCGTCTCCATGCGGCGGTAGAAGTGGTAGAATCGGGCCCGCAACCGGCCGGCCCGCTTGGCCACGTTTTCCCGCTCGGGGCGCGGCATGAAGGGCCCGGTCACGAAAATCACCCGGTGGGCCGGGGCGTTGCCGGCTTCCAGCATCGAGAGATACGCGTCCATGAGCGGAAAGCCGTCCCCGCCGCCGCCGGTGGTGACCACCACCAGCCGGTCGTGGCTGGAAAGCCGCTCCTCGCGTCTGGTGCGGGCCATGGCCTGGCTCGTGGGCACATGGCGCGGGATGTAGCCGGTAAAGACCATCTTGCGGCTGATACTCTCCGGGATGGCATATTCAGCGATGGGATCGTAGAGGTCCCGGTCCCCGTAGACCCAGATTTCCGAATAATACTGGTCGAGCACCTCGTAGACGCCTTTCTCGCGCCACTCCCGGGTGGTGGAGGCGGCGTCGTCCATGATGTCGCGAAGCCCGAGGATGGTACGCGTACGCGGCATGCAGCGCTTGAGCCACTTGAGCGTCGGCATCACCTCGCGCCGCAGTCCCATGGGCGCCTTGTCCACGATGAAAAGATGGGGCTGAAAGGCCTTGGCCGTGGCCACGATGATGTTGCGCCGGATGTTTAAGGCATGGCGGGCGTTGATCTTGATCGAAAGGGGCAGGTATTCCTCGTTGGTCTTTTTGATCATGCCCGGAATGCGCACGAAGTCCACGCCTTCGGGCGTCTCGTAGCGGCCGGCCAGGGGCGAGCCGGTGAGGATCAGGATATTGACCCCGCGCTGGCGCAGGTGCTCGGCGATGGCCATGGTTCGCCGCAGATGCCCCAGACCGTAGGTGTCGTGGGAATACATCAGGATATTGTAGGTGGTGGGGGCGCCCATCGGAAACGTCAGGGAACTTCGATGCCGAGCTTGCGGTATTCGTTTAATTTGTTGCGCAGCGTGCGCACGGAAATGCCGAGCAGTTGGGCGGCCTGGGTGCGGTTGCCCTCGGTGCGGTCCAGGCTTTTGATGATCATGTGGCGTTCCATGACATCAAGCGGCATCAATTCGCCCACGCCGGCCGCCGGCGTCTGGTCGAACAGGCGGGAGGCCTCGGCGAAACTGTCGTCCCTCCCGGCTCCCCCGGCCGCGCCTTCGCCCCCGGGTGCGCCGGAAGCGTTTTCGGATGCGTTCCCGGGCGTGTCCCCGCAGGCCTCGCCGGTGCCGTCCTGCCAGCCGTCGCTGTCGCCGTCGAGCAGGAAATGGGACTTGTGGATGGGGCCGGCGCCGGCCAGCAGCACGGCCCGCTCCATGAGATTTTGCAGTTCGCGCACGTTGCCCGGCCAGTCGTAGGAGAGAAGCCACTCCTTGGCGTCGGCGGCAAAAGCCAGCGGGGGCAGTTCGTAGGACTTGCGGAACTTGTCCACGAAAAAGGCGGCGAGCCTGGGCACGTCCTGGCCGCGTTCCCGCAGCGGCGGGAGCTTGAGCGGGATGACGTTCAGGCGGTAATAGAGGTCCTGGCGAAATTTCCCTTCGGCCACGGCGTCTTCCATGCGCCGGTTGGTGGTGGCCAACACCCGCACGTCCACGTGCACCGTCTCGGTGCCGCCGACCCGGTCGAACTCGCTTTCCTGCAACACGCGCAAGAGCTTGGCCTGGAGCCCGAGGTCCATCTCGGAAATCTCGTCGAGGAGCAGCGTGCCGCCCGAGGCCATCTCGAACTTGCCGAGCTTGCGGGCGATGGCTCCGGTAAATGAGCCCTTTTCGTGGCCGAACAGCTCGGATTCGAGCAGATGTTCGGGCAGGGCGGCGCAGTTGATGGCGATAAAGGGGCCTTCGGCCCGGTCGGAGTTGGCGTGCAGGTAGCGGGCGAACATCTCCTTGCCGGTGCCGGATTCGCCGGAAATGAGCACCGTGGCCTTGGACCGGGCCACCTGCCGGGCCAGGGCCAGGACCCGGAGGATGGCCGGGTGTTCGCCGACGATGGCGAAGCCCTTGCCGGAGGGCGCGGCTCCCGCGCCGTGGCGGGCGGACGCGGCTTCCGGGGCCGGTGTCGGTTCGAGCGGCTCGGCCTTCTCCGGCATGACGGCCTGGATTTTCTCCCAGGTCAGCGGTTCGAGCCAGTAGTCCCTGGCCCCGAGTTCCAGGCAGCGGGCGGCCTCGGCGGCGGTGCCCCGGTCGGTGAAAACGATGACCGGCGGAAACGCCTCGTCCTTTTGCCCGGCGGCAAGCAAGGCCTCGGCGGTGTAGATGCCTATCTTGGCTTGGGAAAAGACGAGGCAGGGCGACGACTTGCGGATGGAGGCCAGGGCGGCGGCCAGGGAATCGGCGATGCCTGCGGCGATGCCCGCTTCCTTGAAATACGGGAAGAATTGGGTCACCGCCTGGGCCGGGGCGACAAAAAGTATCGTCTTTTCCGCCATCGGCGACCTATTAGCCCGAAGTCAAACGATTTTCAATCAATTCGGGAACAATTCCCCCCAATCGTCGCAAAGCGGGCCTCAGGCCAACCCGCATTCCTTCAGGAGCCCGGTGAGGACCTTGTCGCTGTCGAAATAGTCGCCGGCGATCTCCCGGGCCGCTTTGCCCGCCCGGAGGGGGTCGGCCTCCACCGCCCGAAGCGCCGCCACGGCGGAATCGGGCCCTTCGAAGGGGAAAAGCCCCTCCCCCACCGGCAGGTAGTCGCCAAAGCCCGTGTCCTCCACCACCGCCGGCCGGCCGGCCGCCAGATACGTGGCCGTGCGGTCGGAAAACCAGCCGCTTTTGAGCACCACGTTCTGGTCCTTGGCGATGGTGAACTCGCCCCGCGAGCCCCGGATGTAGTCGCGGTATACGTCGGGATCGCGCGAAACGTCCAGGGCGTCGCGCACGATCCAGCCGGCGTTGGCGTAGCGCCAGGCGTCGTCGCACATGCCGCCCATGGCCATGCCGAGAGGAATGTCGCGCAGCGTGGTCGGCAAATCGAGAATGGCCTCGTACTTCACGTTCTTGCGCCAGGAAAGCCTGCGCCCGGCGATCTCCACGTCCCGGTCCTTGGCCTCCCAGGTGCCGATGGTGGTAAAGCTGTCGCCGGAACCGACGCCCACCGGCCAGTCGTCGAGGACCACCGGCGGCAGAAGCGGCTTCCAGTCCACGCCCGAAAGCGGCACTTCCGTCCGGCCGGTGGGCAGGTTGTAGCCGTAGGTGAAGCAGACGTCGTGGGCGGCGTAATAGTCGCGGGTCCAGGGGTCGCGCTCCACCTTGACCTGGGTGAAGACCGGGTCGGTGTCGATAATGGCCTTGACCGGGGCCTGGAAGTACTCTTCCTTGAAGGGCGCGATGCCCGAGATGTTGAGAAAAAAGTCGGCTTCGCGCAGATGGCGGTCCAGGGTGGCCCGGTCCATGCCGTAGAGCTTGTCCTCGATCTCGCTGACATAGGCCCAGCACCCGGCCAGCCCCGCCCGGCGAAACAGGCGGTCCACGGTGGCGCGGCCGCGCACGGACTCGCACACCGGATAGCCGAGCACCGGATCGAAGGGGTAGGCCCAGTTGGACGTATCTTCGAGGAAGACCACCTCATGACCGAGGCGGCGTAAGCCGGAGAGGAAATGCAACATCATCCACAACTGGCCGCCCAGGGGAAATCCAATGGCAAAACCGGCGACCAGGATGCGCAGGGGGCGTTTCACCTGTACGTCCTTTTTTAAATGCGGGGCGTTCCCTTGCCCGCGAACCAGAGTTTGACGCCCTGGTCGACGGTGACCACGGGCACGGCCTGTTTTTTGAGAAATTCCGCCAGTTCGGCCAGTTTGCCCGCATCCCAGGGCTCCCAGCCCAGATCCGAACCGATGCCGTGCATGCAGAAGATGACCCAGGCGTCCTCGCGTATGGCGTGCTGTTTGACCAGGGCGATGAGGGATTCCGCCGTGTCGTCCGCGTGCACGGTATAGCGCTTGAGCCAGAAGCGGTCGGTCGACCCCTTGCGGTTGCAGTCGTCCCCGCCGTCGGCCACCTGGGAATAGAACTTTTTGGAGAGCGCGCTCATCTCCGGGGTCCAGTAGTTGTGCGGGGTGATGTAGGTCGTCACGGCAAAGCCCATACCGGTAAGCACGGCCTTGGACTGGTCCATCTCCCTTTCGTAGGAGATGGCCAGAATCCGCTGCTTTGCGACATCGGCCGGCTCGAAGGGATGCACGAGGACCTCGCCGATGAGTTCGTCGTAATAATAGCTGCCCGGCTCGGACCGCACGAGCGCGTCATTGGCGTGTTCCCGCAGCAGCCGCCCGTTCTCCACCAGACCGGCCAGTTCCTCGTACTTGTACTTGGCTTCGTACACGGCGCGCTGGCCGCGCACGGGCTTTAAGAGCAGGCATTTTTCCTGGGAGTAGAACTTGGGGATGTCGATGGGCCGCTTGTGGGTCAGGCTGTGGGAGGCCACTTCCCAGCCGGCCTTGGCCAGATCGCGAATCTGCGCCACGGTCATGAAGTCCGGGTCGCCCCGGCCCACCCGATTGGCGATGATGCCGACGGTTGCCGGCAGGCCGAGCTTTTCGAGGACCGGAAAGGCATACTGGTAGACGCTTTCCAGGCCGTCGTCGAACACGATCGAGACCATGCCCGCCCGGGCCGGGGCAGGCGGCAAGGACAGCAGGGCGACAAAAAACAACAGGCCGGCGACGCGGAAGAAGGCGGTATGTTTCATGGCTGGTCCAGACGGCGTAAAAGTCCTGACGCTTGGAAATCGCGGCATTCCTATCCCAAAAGCGCCAAAAGTCAATGCGCCGCCGGCCGACCCTCCGGAGCCCCGGCGCTTTGACGCCCGGGCAAAAACTGGTATGTGGCGCTTGCCGCCTGGAGCACGTCCGCTGGCGGCCCCTTTGTCAACGGAGTCCGCATGCGTACACAACTGTCATCTTCCTGCGCCCTGTGCCTGGCCATGCTCCTGGCCGCCGCGCCCCCGGTTCTCGGCGCGTCCAGGCACTTTCGCGCCTCCTACGAGCACTTCAACGAATACGCCACCAAGGCCGCCGACCTCTACTTCAAGGCGTCCCAGACCGGCGAGAAGAACATCCTGTCCCACCTGACCGCCGTTTCCGCCATCTACGCCGAAAAAGCCTACGTGATCCTGAATCTGGCCGATGTCCTCGAGCACATGGCCGCCAAGCGCGACCGGACATACGTCAAGGCCCGGCTCGACGACGTGCGCAAGGTGATCCTGGCCGGCATTCCCCAGGACATCAAGCTGTTGGGCGATCTGGTGGAAAACCAGGACAACGAGCAGGTGCGCGCGATCGGCAACCTGGTGGTCAACGAAATGCGGGTGTTCGAGCGCAATACCGACAATCAGTGATCGCCGGGGACGCCGACCGCCAGGCCGAGACGCCTGGGATCGGGCGCGCCGGAGACCGC
The DNA here is from genome assembly GCF_047785625.1 of Solidesulfovibrio sp. C21. Classification (NCBI taxonomy): domain Bacteria; kingdom Pseudomonadati; phylum Thermodesulfobacteriota; class Desulfovibrionia; order Desulfovibrionales; family Desulfovibrionaceae; genus Solidesulfovibrio; species Solidesulfovibrio sp. C21. Next base: position 49,368 of record NZ_JBLODY010000014.1, on the reverse strand, counting down.
CTGGGGCAAATACGTCCGGGCGGGCGCCAGGAAGAGCGGCACGGCCCGGCCGCCGCCCGCCTCGGGCACGGGCAGGGTCAACGTCACCGGCCGGCTGTCGAGGCGGACCGTGGCCCACAGCCCGGCCGGCGAAAAAAACGTCGCTTCGGTCGGTGACACGGCCGCAAGGGACAGCGTCAGGCTGCCGGTTCCCGGCGGCACGAGCAGCACAGCGTCCCCGGCGCTCCAGCGAAAGGTCCGCCCCCGTCCCTGCTCGGGCGGATAAAACCCCTCGAAAACGACCTTGTCTCCGGGCGGCAGCCAGTCGTAGAGCCCCAGGCGCGCCGCCGTGCCGCCAAGCCCGATATCCAGGCCGTAGGCCAGGATGCCGCACAGGGCCACGCCCGTGGCCGCCGCCCCGACCCAGCCCGTCCTGTCCGCCCGGCCGGCCCGGCCCTGGCGCGCCGCCCTGACCTCCAGGGCCATGGCCCGGGCCAGGGGAATGAAAAGCAGGAACAAGATCGCCGGCACGTAAAACATTTCCTGAAAAAACGCATAGATATGGAACGCAGCCAGGGAAAGCAGCATGGCCGCGTCCGGCAGGCTGGCATAGTCGCGCGCCCGCCGCCACAGCACCCAGCCCGCCCGGCCGGCCATGGCCAGCCAGACGAACAGCCCAGCCACGCCGAGCCCGGCCACAAGCTGGACGTACAGGCTGTGCGGCGTCTCGAACACCTCGGCCCTGGCGTCGCCGTACCGGTTGAGCCAGGCCCCGGGCGTGGCCAGAAGCACCGGATAGTGCCGGGCGTAGCTCGCAAAGCCCATGCCGAAGACCGGCCGCTCGGCCGCGATCAGAAGCCCGGAGCGAAAAAGCGCCGGACGCGGCGAATCGGTGAAATTGTCCACACGCTGGGCCAAAAGCGCATTGATGGGCCGGCTTACGGCCGAAAGCTCCCGGCCCGCGCCCCATAACGCGATGCCCACCACCAGCGCCCCGGCCACGGCCAGGGTCGGCAGATGCCCATAGGGCCGGCGGAAATGCACAAAGCGGTTCTCGCGAAAATAGAGCCAGCCGGCCGCGAAAAAGGTCAGGCTGCCGGCGATCCAGCCGGCCCGGGCGAGTGTCAGGACCATTGCCGCGCCGCAAAGGGCCAGTCCCAACGCGGCCAATCCGCGCCGCCGCCAGCCGGAGCCCGCCAGCAGCGTGAGCAGATACGGCGCGGCCACGGCGGCGTATTCGGCAAACCAGCCCGGATTGGCGAAAAGCGAGGTGAACCGGTAGTGCAGCAGATAATGGTCGCCCTGGAAATGCTCGTGGAGGCCAAAGACGATGGCGGTAAGAAGCCCGCCCACCAGCCCCCGGATCAGGCAGCCGAAGCGGTCCGGAAAATCGAGCCGGGCAAGTTCCCCGGCCAGCACGGCGAAAATGGCCAGCCGCCAGGCCCCGGCCAGGGCGTAGCCCGGCGCGTCGGCCGGGGAAAAGGCCATGGCCGCGAAAAAACCGCCCGGCCCGAAAAGGGACAGCTCCTGCCAAAACCTGGCCCAGGGCAACAGCAGCGTGGAGCCAAGGGCCAGGGCGGCCAAGGCGGCCAACAGCGCGCCCGTGGGACCGGCGCGGCCAGGCGTCGCGGCATCCCGGCCGGCGTTTCGCCAGCAAAAGGCCAGGGCCGCCACATCCGCCAGCAGGCCGAAGGCCACGCCCGGATAGACGTAGGCCTGGGCCCCGAAAAGAAACGGGGAAAAACCGAGCAACGTCAGTCCGAAGGCGAGGCCACGCCGGGAGACGGCCATGGCCAGCCCCCACAGCCACAAAAAGGCCACAAGTCCCGCGGCCGACCAGCCGGCCCGGGCGAGCGGCAGGGAGGTAAGCAGGGCGTGCGGGGCCACGAGCAGCACGCCGGCGAAAAATCCGGCCCCGGAGACGGCCCGGGAAAAGGGGGATGCGCCCTGGGCGGCGGCAACGGGGGAAGAAGCGTCCATGCGCCGGGCCCCTACTTCGGGCAGAAGGCGTTGGGGACGGCCGCCTGGATGTCGTCGCCGTCGCCGGCCAGCCCGTTTTGCCCGGCCGTGGCGAAGGTATCGGGCAGGCAGGGGAAATCCGGGCTTTCGCCTTCGTTTTCATTGAGCAGATAGGGCGCGCCCCAGGGATCGCGCGCGAACCGGGCCAACTCCTTGTCCGAGGCGCCGGCGGCATGGCCGATGCGGTCAAGCGCTTCGCGCCACTGCCGCACACACTTGTCGCCGTCCGGGACGGTGCGCAGGTCGCGGCCCTGGCAGCCGCAGCGGGAACAGTTGCGACCGGTTACCGCCCAGAGGGGCCGGCCCGTGGCGGTCTTGGCCCGCACGGCCAGCCTGGACAACGCGGCCAGGGCTTCAGTCGCCGCCGTGCGCTGATGCTCCAAGGTCAGGCCGGCGATAAAGGCGCGGCGTTTCTTGGCCACGGCGTCGCCAAAAAGGATCGCCCCGGCCAGGACAAGCACCAGCACGACCAGGGACAGTCTGGCCCGGCGCATGGCCCGGGCGGTGAAGCGGTCGGCGTCCGTACGCCAGGGACCGGCGATACGGCTGGCCAGCTCTTTTTCCAGGAACGTCAGCCGCGCCCGCGCCTTGGCGGCGAAAGCGGCCAGATCGGCGGCGGCGGGCAATGGCCCGAGCATGGCCCGGGCCTCGGCCAGGGGCAGGCCGGCATCCCGGGTCAGAATATCCCCGGCCGCGTCCAGGTCCTCGGCCAAAAGCGCGGCCACCAGGGCGGCGTCGCGCCGGTCGTCGGTTTCGAGCAGGGCGGAAAGGCCGTCCAGCCGCAGTCTGGCCCGGGAGAGGTACTCCCCGGCCATGGAGCGGGCGGCCAGTATCCCGGCATCGCGGGCGGCCGGAGCCGGACGACGTTCGCCGGGCATGAAAAAGGCGAAAAGATCCCAGGCCATCTATTCGGCTCCGGCCTCCGGCCGAGGCGCGTCGGGACACGGAGCGGGATGCTCCGGGAAAATAACGGTCATGGCGTCGATGCGGTCGCCGCGCGCCTTGACGGCCTCGGCCCGGGCCGCCAGCACATGGCCGCCGTGCCGCCGGTCGGCGGTCAGGAAATGGAAATGCCAGCCCGTGGGCGAAAGCGCCTGCATCCCCGGGGGGGTGTAGATGCCGACCAGCGTGCCCTGGACGTTTTCCATGGGGAAGCTGGCCTGGCCCCTGATGGCCGTGGCCAGGGGCGGCCAGGGCTTGGCCTGGGCCCGCACGCTTCTGGTCGTGATGGCGGAAAAAAGCCCGTCCGCCCGGACCGCGTACTGGCGGGCCGGGTCGGGCAGCCGGGAAGTCAGGGCGGCGGCGATCGCTTTGAGGTCCAGGCCGTCCAGCCGGCCGCAATCGAGGCTGCCCCGGGAAAAGACCACCTGGGCAAAGGGCGTCCTGCGGCCGGGAGCGACGGGCCGGGCCACGCCGTCGCTCGTCACCTGGTAAAACCCGCCGTCCACGGCCACCATCTCGCCGTCGAGGTTTTCGAAGGTGCCAAGCCCGAAATCGCCGTGGCGGGCCAGGGTGGCGAAGGTCTCCCGGCCTTCGTAGTCCCCGGCGGACAGGGAGGCGATGGTGCCGACCTGGTACAGGACGGCGGCAAGGGCCGGGACCGAAAGAACAAGCCAGAGGGCGGCGGCAAGAATCGCCACGCGCCGACAGTGCGCACCGTTTCGCATAAAGCCCCCTGTCAGCCGGCTTGGGCGATCCGCTCCGCCTCTTCCGGTTCCGGCTCGCCGGCCAGGAACCGACGCACCACCGGATCGTCGCAGGCGGTGATGGCCTGGGGAGAACCCTCCCAGACGATACGGCCGCCGTCGAGCATGGCCACATGGCCGGCCACCTCGAACACGTCGGGGATGTCGTGGCTGACCAGGATGGCCGTAAACCCGAATTGTCGCCGGGACTGGTCGATGAGCGCCAGGACCGAGGCCTTGCGGATGGGATCGAGACCGGTGGTCGGTTCGTCGAAAAGGATCAGCCGGGGCTCGGTAACCAGCGCCCGGGCCAGGGCGACGCGTTTTTGCATGCCGCCGGAAATCTGGGACGGATATTTGCCGAGGATGCCGGTAAGTTCCAGCCGCCCGGCCATGGCCCGCACCCGCTCCCCGGTTTCCGTTTCGGACAGCCGGGCGGTTTCCCGAAGCGGCAAGGCGATGTTGTCGTAGACGGTCATGGAATCGAACAGGGCCATGTTCTGGAACATGTAGCTGCACCGCCGGCGGAATTCCCGCTGGTCGGCATGGCTGGCCGCGGCCAGGGGCGCGCCGTTAAAAAGGATGTCGCCGCTGTCGGGGGCAAGCAGGCCGATGATGTGCTTTAAAAGCACGCTCTTGCCCTCGCCCGACTTGCCGATGACCGCCGTGACTTCCCCTTCGGGCACGGTCATGTCCACGCCGCAAAGCACGGGTTGTCCGGCGAAGGCCTTTTTGAGGCCGCGTATTTCGATGAAGGGTTTTGTCATGGCGTTTTTTTGCGTCCGTTTAGCGAAATCGAAGCATCTTGAACGCAAACGCGGCCAAAGGCAAGAACCCCCGGCACGGCACGAGGATTGCAAAATTCATGGCCGGGCGGCAATTTCCGCCGTTTCACAGGCCCGGCTTGTGCTGTCCTCGTTTCGAGGCTAGCATCACAAGGCGCGGCGCGTTCGCCGCCGCTTGGGAGACAAACGCTTCATGCCCACCGCCGCACCGCTTATCCGCCTCCGTTCCGGCCAGCTGATCGGCCCGGGCTGTCCCGCCTTTCTGGTGGCCGAAATCGGCAACAACCACCAGGGCTGCCTGGATATGGCCCGGGAGATGGTCCGCGCCGCGGCCGCCAGCGGTGCCTGCGCCGTCAAATTTCAAAAACGCGACATGGCCGCCCTTTTCACCAAGGCCGGATTGGACGCACCATACAACGGCAAAAACAGCTTCGGTGCGACCTACGGCCGCCACCGGGCCGCGCTGGAACTCTCCGGCGAAGCCCTCGCCGAACTCAAGGCCCTGGCCGAATCGCTGGGCCTCACCTTTTTCGCCTCGGCCTGGGACGCGCCCAGCCTGGCCCTCTTGGTGGATCTCGGCGTGGAACTGCTGAAGATCCCGTCGGCCGACCTCGTCAACCTGCCGCTTTTGCGCCTGGCCGGCGCGACCGGCCTGCCCGTGATCCTGTCCACCGGCATGAGCGGCCTGCCCGAGGTGGACGCGGCCGTGGCCGAACTGCGCCGCTACCACGACCGCATCGTGCTGCTGCACTGCAACAGCTCCTACCCCTGCCCCGACGAGCAGGTGGGGCTGCCGCTGATCGATGCCCTGCGCCGCCGCTACGGCCTGCCGGTGGGCTATTCCGGCCACGAGCGCGGCCTTGGCCCGACGATCGCCGCCACGGCCTTCGCCCCGGCGGTCATCGAGCGCCATTTCACCCTGGACAAGACGCTGCCGGGCACCGACCACCAGGCGTCGCTGTCGCCTGCGGAGTTCGCGGCCATGGCCGCCATGGTGCGCGAGGCCGAGGCGGCCATGCGCGTCTTGCGCAAGCGCGTTTTCCCCGGCGAGGCGGGCGCGGCCGCCAAACTGCGCAAGTCCGTGGTCTTTTCCCGAGACCTGCCGGCCGGACACGTGCTCGCTCCCGAGGACCTGACCGTCAAATGCCCGGGCACCGGGCTGTCGCCGCTTCTGCTCGACGCCGTGGCCGGCTGCCTGCTCACCTGCCCGGCGCGCCAGGACGACATGGTGTCCTGGGACATGCTGGCCACCAGGGAAACCACCGAAGCGCCGCGTTCCTTGAAGGCCGCCCAACCCGGCCTGTAGCCGCAGCCGCCGGACGCGACCGTCAGACGCGCCCGCGCCCCCAAGGCGGCGGCCGCCCGGAAAACGCAGTCGCCCGTCCTCCGACGGTGGAGCGGCCAAAGCCAATCAGATCGTATCGTGTGGGGGCGGACAGACGGCCCTTTCGGCCTCCTGCCCCGGCGCATCAGGCAGCCCCAGGGGAGCGCGGCGGTCGCGCACGAAGGAATTGCCGGACTGGGACTTGGCGTATTTTTTCACCGCCGCCGCCCGCAGCCCCAGTTCGTCCATGGTCACGGGCACGGCAAAGGCGCAGTCGATGACGCCCATGGAGATGGTGAGCAGGTCGAACCGGCCCACCCGGCCGTCGCGGCCCTGGCCCTCGATGTAGCCGCGTTCGCGGTCCTCGGCGCTGTAGAGGGCCGAGGAGGCGGCGGCGAAGGATTGGGCCACGGCCCGGCAGATCGGTTCCGCCGAAGGGCCGTCGCACAGGATGATGAAATCGTCCCCGCCGACGTGGCCCAGGAAATCGTCCTGGCCGCCATGGGCGCACAGCGCCTCGCCAAGGATGCGGGCCGTCAGCAGGATGGCCTTGTCCCCATCCTTGAAGCCGTAGACGTCGTTGAAGACCTTGAAGTTGTCGAGATCGGCGTAGACGAAGCAGGTCGGCCGGCCGGCGGCGGCGCGCCGTGCTATCTCGCGCTCGATGGCCACGTTGCCGGGAAGGCCGGTCAGCGGATTGGCCCCCTTGGCCATCTCCACCTGGACGCTGGCCAGGGCGTCGAGGATTTTTTGCACCGATACCAGCCCGGACAGCCGGCCCCGGCAGGTGACCAGGATCGGATCGTACAGTTTGTCCCGATCCCGGGCCATGGCCGCCTGGGCCGCCACCTCCACCGGCGTGTCCCACTCCACGGCCAGGGGCGAGGGGTCCATGATGCGGCCCACGTCGCGGCGCAGGAACAGGGACAGCCCGTACTGGGAGCTCAAGAGCTTATCCAGGTGCTGGCCCATGATGAGCCCCTCGGGCCGGCCGGCCTGGGTCACCACCACGGCGTGCACGGATTCGTTGCCGTCGAAAAAGTGTTTGACCTCGCCAATGGTGGCATTTCGTTCCACTTGATGGGGCCGCTCGGCCAGATCGTTGATGGGCGAGGAACATTTGAGCCCGTCGGCGGCCCGGTTCGCGCCGCGCACAATGGCCAGACGCGGCCCCTCGGAAAGGGGCGTGGGCGTTTCCGCCGGCCGGCCCAGGAAAAAGCCCTGGCCGAAATGCGCGCCGAGCCGGATCAGGCAGGCCAGCTCCGCCTCGGTCTCGATGCCCTCGGCCACGATGCGGCAGCCGACCTTTTCCGAAAAAGTGAGCAGCGTCTCCATGAGCGCCCGTTTGACCGGATTGGCGTCGATGCCGCGCACCAGCGACATGTCGATCTTCATGAAATCCGGCTGGATCTCGGCGATGGAGACGAGCCCGGAATAGCCCGTGCCCACGTCGTCCACGGCCACGCCGTAGCCGGCGTCGCGGTAATGGGCCAGCGTCCGATGAAACAGGTTGAAATCCTTCACGCTGTGGCGTTCGGTGATCTCCAGCACCACGTCGTGGGGCTCCATGCCGTACTTGTCCAGCAGCCGCCGCGTCTCGCCGGGGGTGAACTGGGGATCGAGCAGGGTGCGGGGATGGACGTTGCAGAAGAGCTTGGCCCCGGGCTCGCGTTTGGCGAATCCCCGGATGGCCGCCTCCCGGCAGATTTTCTCCAGGGCGAAGATCGCCCCGGCCTCCTCGGCCACGTCAAAGAGCATGGCCGGGGATTCCAGCGTGCTTTCCCGGGGTCCCCGGGCCAGCGCCTCCCAGGCGAAGACCGAACCGGCCCGCAGGTTGACGATGGGCTGGAAAACGGCCCGCACCCGGCGCAGCTCGAGAATCTCGCGAAATTCGCGCAAAGCGGGGGCCAGCGCGCCGCCTCCGCCGGCCCGGCGCGAGGCCTCGGCCACGGCCGCGGCCAAGGCCATGTCGAGCCCGACCGGCCCCCGGCTTATGACCCTGGCCGCGCCGCAGCGCAGTTCCAGGGCCTGGCCGGTCAAACGCACCGACTCCTGGCGCAGCCGGCCCCGCGCCTCCAGGCGCAGCACCGCGGCCAGGCGTTCGAGAGCCTCGGCGTCGTCATCCTCGCAGCCGACAACCACCAACACCCGGGACGGCTCGAGCACCTCCATCAAGCCCAAGGGATGCTCCCGGGTGCGCCGCTCGGCCACCCGCAGCACCTCCCGGGCCATGGTTCCGGCCAGGGCCTCGGCCACCTCGGGCCGAAACAGCCGGCGGAGCAAGGAAAAATCCTGGATCTCCAGCAAGACGAGACCGAGAAAGCCGCCTTTGGCGACATGCCAGGCCACGCGCTCCCGGTGCTCCCGCTGTAACAGGCCAAGGAGTTGGCAGCCCTCGAGGGGACCACCATCCGGGATACGTACATCTTCTTTCAGACACGGCGAGAACTGCATAGACTTCCTTCGCGTGCGCTGCGGCCGGGCGCCCGGCAAGATCTTGGGCGGAATCGTCTTTCGCTACCCCGCTCCCTGTCGTGCTTGGCCGCGCCTTTCCGACATTGCCATGACGTTTTCATGACGCCAGGCCACGGCCGCCGCGCCCGCCCCGTCGCCCATGCGGCACACCCATCCCGCCGATCTTCCTCCCTTTCCGACCATGGCGGCTTGCAAAAAAAAGCGTTGCGGGTATTATCGCCTGCAATCGGCCCTGTAAGCTTCATTCGGGAGCGCATCCGGAGCCGGCACACGAGGGCCCATGCAGCCGCAGATACCGTTTACCCCCCTGGCCTCCCCGTTTTCCCCCTGGGAGCCGGGCGCGCTGGCCTTTCTGGTCTTTTTCGTCCTGGTGCTGGCAGTTTTGGCCCTGATCCTTTTTCTTTCGGGCTTCCTGGTGCGCCGCCGGCCCACCCCGGACAAGCAACGCCCCTACGAATGCGGCATCCTGCCCACAGGCGACGCCCGGTTTCGCTATCCGGTGCCGTTTTTCCTCATGGCCGTCTTTTTCCTCATCTTCGACGTGGAAACCGCCTATATCGTGTCCTGGGCCGTGGCCTGGCCGGAACTCGGCCTTCCCGGTTACCTGCGCATGGCCGCTTTCATCGTGATCCTGGGCCTTGGCCTGGCCTACGCCTGGCTTAAAGGCGGCCTCGACTGGAACGAGGAGGAAGGCTTGTGACCGGCCCCCTCGACGCGGTTTTCTCGCCCACGGACCACATCATCAACTGGGCGCGCAAGAATAGCCTCTGGCCCTTTTTCTTCGGCCTTTCCTGTTGTTTCGTGGAGGAGGCCACGGCCTGGGGACCGCGCTACGACATCGCCCGCTACGGTTCGGAAGTCTTCCGGGGCTCGCCACGGCAGGCCGACGTGCTCATCGTCTCGGGCACGATGTTTAAAAAGATCGCCCCGGTGGCCCTGCGGCTCTACGAGCAGATGAGCGACCCCAAGTGGGTCATCTCCATGGGCTCGTGCAGCAATTCCGGCGGCATGTACGACGTCTATTCCGTGGTCCAGGGCTCGGATCAGATCCTGCCCGTGGACGTCTATATCCCGGGCTGTCCGCCGCGCCCCGAAGCGCTGTTCGACGGACTGCTGCTGCTCCAGAAAAAAATCGCCGCCGGCGAAAAGCCCACCCGCCCCGTGCTGCACCTGCCGGGCGGCAGCGAAGGCGGCCGGCGCGACCACCTTGTGGACGGGGTGAGCAAATGCCGCGACACGCGCGGCCCCGGCTACACCGGCATCCCCGTCCGGGGCACGGCCGCGACCGAACCCCGCTTTTACGGCTCCCGGGCGGAAGGCATGTGGACGCCGCCCGCGCCGCGCTACTCCCTTCGCGACGACCAGCAGGCCGTGGCCACGGACCTTGCCGCCGCGTTCGGCGACGCCGTGGCCCTCGCCCCCGATACCCAGGACATGCCGACCTACACAGTGGCTCCGGAGCGCATCACCGAGGTGCTGGCGCATCTGAAGATGAAAGCGCCCACCCGCTTCGAGCGCCTGGAGGACCTGACCGCCATCGACGAAACCATGCGCCATACGCCGCGCGGCCACGAGGCCAGCGTGGTCTACACGCTCACCTCGCTGTCCACCCCGGGCATGGTGCGCCTGACCTGCGCGCTCCCCACACGCGACAGCGCCATCGCCACGGCGACGGGCGTGTGGCCGAGCGCCACCTGGTACGAACGCGAGGCGGCCGAGATGTTCGGCCTGCGCTTTACCGGGCATCCCGACCCCAGACGGCTGCTCACCCACCGCGACTGGGTCGGCCATCCCCTGCGCAAGGACTACGAGGGCCGGGCCACCAACATGCCGCCCTTCACCCACGAGGACTGCCGCCGCCTGGAGCCCGTGGACGCCCGGGAAATCCTTGGGGCCCGCGCCGACGCCGGAGACTACCTCCTCAATTTCGGGCCGCACCACTACGCCACCCACGGCATCTTCCGCTACGTCCTGGCCATGCGCGGCGAGCGGATCAAGGCCCTCGGCATGGACATCGGCTACCACCACCGGGGCGTGGAGAAAATCGGCGAGCGCCAGACCTGGCACCAGTTCATCCCCTACACCGACCGGGTGGACTACCTTTCGGGCGTGGCCAACAACCTGTCCTACGTCACGGCCGTGGAGACGCTTACCGGCATCGAGGTGCCGCCGCGCGCCGCCTATGCCCGGGTCATGCTGTCGGAGCTTTTCCGCATCGCCAACCACCTCATGTACTTCGGCACGTTTCTCCAGGACCTCGGCATGATGAGCCCGATTTTTTACGCCCTGCGGGAACGCGAGATGGTCCTCGACATCATCGAGACCATCACCGGCGGCCGGCTCCATCCGTCGTGGCTGCGCATCGGCGGCATGGCGGCCGATCTGCCCGAGGGCTGGAAGGAGCAGGTCGACGCCTTCATCAAGATCTTCCCTGGCCGGGTGCGGGAATACCACGCCGGGGTGACCAAGAACCCCATCGTCAAGGCCCGCTGCCGGGGCGTGGGGACCATCACCGCCGCCGAGGCCATCGACTGGGGCATCACCGGCCCCAACCTGCGGGCCACGGGGGTCGCCTGGGACCGGCGCAAGAAGATGCCCTACGGCGCCTACGCCGATTTCGATTTCGACGTGCCGACCCGCGACGCCGGCGACTGTTTTTCGCGCTACCTCGTGCGCATGGACGAGATGCTCGAGAGCCTGCGCATCATCAAGCAGGCGGCTGATAACATGCCCGGCGGCCGGTGGCTGGCCGAAGACGCCCGCTACAGCCTGCCCCAGAAGCGCGAGGCGCTTACCGACATCGAAAGCCTGATCCACCATTTCGTCAACGTCACGCGCGGCCCCAGGCTCCCGGTCGGCCAGGCCTACGCCGCGACAGAAGCCCCGCGCGGCGAGCAAGGCTATTACGTCGTCTCCGACGGCGGCTGCCACGCCTACCGCATGCGGGTGCGCACCCCGGGTTTCGCCAACATCCAGGCCCTGCCGCTTCTGGCCGAGGGGCTGCGCATCGCCGACTTCGTGGCCGTGCTCGCTTCGTACGATTATATTCTGCCGGATATCGACCGATGAGACATATTGACATGAAAAAGTTGGAGAAATTTTTGTTGGCTGGCCGGCGGGGGGCTGTGACGGCCGCGCGCGGCGCATATTTGAAGAATACGCCTTCGCGTCCGCCACAGCCCCTCGCCGGCCCTGGCAATCCGCAGAGCCGCTTCATGTCTCTGGTCGTCGGAAGCGTACCTGTCATGTTTTCCTTTCACCCCCCCTTTTTTCCATCCCTTTTTCCCCATTCGGGGGGTCCGGGGGGCCCGTGGCCTCCCGGCGGGGTAGTCCAGAAGGGGCAGCGCCCCTTCTGGCGGAGAGGTCCAGGAGAGGCGGAGCCTCTCCTGGACGCCGGAGGCGCACAGCATGGCATTGCCTGACGAACTGGTCGCGGACCTCAAGCGCATGATCGCCCAGGCGGAGCATCCCCGCGAGGCGGCGGTGGACGTGATGTACGCCTTGCAGCGCCACTACGGCTATCTGTGCGACGAGGCCATGCATTACGCCTCGACGCTGCTTGGCATGACCACGCTGGAACTGGAGTCCCTGGCCACCTTTTACGACTATCTCTACCGACGGCCGGTGGGGCATTACGTCATCCACGTGTGCGACTCGGTGGTATGCTGGATGTTCCACCAGGATTCCATCTTCGACTATCTGTGCCGCACGCTCGGCGTGCCGCCCGGCGGCACGACCGAGGACGGCATGTTCACGGTGCTGCCTTCGGCCTGCATCGGCAACTGTCACAACGCGCCGACGATGCTCATAAACGGCCGCTTCTACAACAAGCTCACCCCCGAGCGCATTGATGCGGTCCTTAGGGAACTGCGCGAGACCACCGAGGAGCCGGTTCGATGCAAGTAGACGCGCCGCAGGTGCTTTTCAAAAACCGCCACCTCGGCCGGCCGGCCACCTTCGACGAATACCGGGCCGGCGGCGGCTACGAGGCGCTTTACGCCACCATCGGCAAGCGCACCCCCCATGACGTGCTGGACATCGTTCTGGCCTCGGATTTGCGCGGCCGGGGCGGGGCGGGATTTCCGGCCGGGCGCAAATGGCAGGGCATTCCGGCCGATTACGTCGGGCCGCGCTACGTGGTGGTCAACACCGACGAGATGGAGCCCGGCACCTTCAAGGACCGCGTGCTGGTCAACGTGGACCCGCATCTGGTCATCGAGGGCATCATCCTTTGCGCCTACGCCGTCTCGGCGACGCTCGGCGTCTGCTTCATCCGGCCCTCCTACGAAGCCGACGCGGTGCTGCTGGAGCGCGAAACCCAGGTCGCCCGGGAAAAAGGGCTTCTCGGCAAAAACATCCTGGGCACGGATTTTTCCTTCGACATCCACGTGCACAGAAGCGCCGGCCGCTACATCTGCGGCGAGGCCTCGGCCCAGATCAAGGCCATTTCGGGCCTGCGCCCCAATCCGCGCAAGGGCGGGCCGCGCACCAGCGTCAAGGGACTCTGGGACTGCCCGACCATCGTCAACAACCTGGAAACCCTGGCCAACCTGCCGGGAATCGTCAAAAACGGCGCGGACTGGTTCAAGTCGCTCGCCCGCACGCCGGGAAGCGCCGGCACCAAGCTTTTCAGCGTGTCCGGCCGTATCGCCAAGCCGGATTGCTACGAGCTGCCCATGGGCATCCCCTTGCGGGAGATCCTTTTTACGCACGCCGGCGGCATGCCGCCCGGGCGGACCATCAAGGCCGTCATTCCGGGCGGGGCCTCGACCCCCTTCATGCCCGAGAAGCTGCTCGATTTGCCCATGGACTTCGACTCCATGAAAAAAGCCGGCCAGCGCCTGGGCACGGCCTCCATCATGGTCTTCGACCAGAACACCTGTCTGGTCGGGGCCACGCTCAACCTGATCGAATTTTTCACCCGCGAGTCCTGTGGCTGGTGCACGCCGTGCCGCGAGGGCCTGCCCTACGTGCGCCATCTGCTGCGGCTCATAGAGTCCGGCGAGGGCAAGGAAGAGCACATCGGCATGATCCGCGACATGGCCAAGGTCATGCAGTCGGCCTACTGCGCCTTCGCGCCCGGGGCCGCCGAACCGATCCTGAGCCTTTTGACCCATTTCGAGGCGGAAGTGCGCGAGCACCTGCACCAGCACCAATGCCCCTTCGGCAACCCGCCGCCAGCCCTGCACGGCAAGGCCTGCGGCACGCGCCCCGTGGCCTTCGGCCCGACCCCCTGCCCGGAGGACCAATGCCCGATCTGATTATCGACGGACGCCCCGTAACGGTCGCCAAGGGGACAACGGTCATCGAGGCGGCCGAGGCGCTCGGCATCGTCATCCCCCGCTTTTGCTGGCATCCGGCCCTGGGCGCGGCCGGGGCCTGCCGCATGTGCGCCGTGATGTTCACGGGCGGCCCGGTCAAAGGGCTGGAGATGAGCTGCATGACCCCGGCCGCCGACGGCATGGTGGTGGAGACCTTCCACCCCGAGGCCGTGGCTTTTCGCCGGCATATCATCGAACTGCTCATGGCCAACCATCCCCACGACTGCCCGGTGTGCGACGAGGGCGGGCATTGCCTGCTCCAGGACGAGACGATTTCGGGCGGCCACAGCCTGCGCCGCTGGCCGGGGACCAAGCGCACCTACCTCGACCAGGACCTGGGACCTTTCATCCAGCACGAGATGAACCGCTGCATCCACTGCTACCGTTGCGTGCGGTTCTACCAGGACTATTGCGGCTATCGCGATTTCGGCCCCATGCAAAACGCCAACCGGGTCTATTTCGGCCGGTTCGAAAACGGCGCGCTTCAAAGCCCCTTTGCCGGCAATCTGGCCGACATCTGCCCCACCGGGACGCTCACCGACAAGACCGCGCGCTTCACGTCGCGGCGTTGGGACTGCGAACGCGCGCCCTCGGTGTGCCCGCATTGTTCGCTTGGCTGCAACACCGTGGCCCTGTCGCGCTACCGGGCCGTGGCCCGCATCGAGGCCCGGGAAAACGCGGCGGTAAACGGCTTTTTCATCTGCGACCGGGGCCGGTTCTCCCATGGCTTCGCCTCGAGCCCCGAGCGGCCGCGCGAGGCCAAAATCGACGGCATGGCCGCGTCCGTGGACGACGCCCTTGCCACCGTGGCCGCCCGGCTTACGGAAACGGCCAAGGCCCACGGCCCGGCAAGCGTGGCCATAGTGGGCTCGGCCCGTTCCACCCTCGAAACGCAGGCCGCGCTGACGGCCCTGGCCAAAGCCGCCGGCTGGACCGGACCGGTTTTTTTTGAAAGCCGCTCGCAGCAGGCGGCCGTGACCGCGTCGCTGGCCGCCCTGACGCCGACGCGCGCCCTGTCCCTGGCCGATATCGGCCGCTGCGACGCGGTGCTGACGCTCGGCGTTTCGCCACTTTTCGACGCGCCCATGCTGGCACTCGCCCTGCGTCAGGCCACGCGCAACGGCGGGACGGTCATCGTGGCCGACCCGAGACCCGTGTCCCTGCCGCTGCCTTTCACGCACCTGTCGGTCGCGCCGCGACAGCTTGCCGCCGTGGCCGCCATCGTCACCGCCGGTCCGACCGAGGCCGCCGCCCTGGCCCAAAAACGCCTGCCGCTTTCGCCCCGGCTGTGGCCGGCCCTGGAACTGGCGGCCAGGGCCCTGGCCGCAGCCAAGCGCCCGGCCGTGGTCTTCGTCGCGTCCCTGGCCTGGGCCTTGCCGACCGACGACCGCTTTGGCCTGTTCCCGGTTCTTGCCGGCCCGGGCAGCGCCGGCGCGGCCCTGTGCGCCGCCCCGGACGCGCCGGGACTGGCCGATCTGGCCGCCGCCATCAATGCCGGCCGCGTGAAAAGCCTGCTCGTGGTCGAGGCTGATCCGGCCGCGCTTTCGTCCCGGCTCTTCGCCGCCTGCGCCGGGTTGGACACCCTTGTCGTGTGCGACTGCCTGCCCACGCCGACCGCGGCCAAGGCCACGATTTTTCTGCCCACGACCACGCTGTTCGAGTCCGGCGGACTTTTCCTCAACAACGAAGGCCGGCTCCAGCGCGCCGCCCCGGTGCAGCCCGCGGGCGATCCCGTCTCCCGCGACGGCGGCGGCAACCATCCGCCCCGGGCCTACGACCGCAGGCTCCCCGGCACGGACCCGCGCCCGGCGGACCGGCTTTGCCGCGACCTCGCCGCCGCGCTGGCCCTGGACCTGCCCGAAACACCCCTGGAAGGCATCGCCGGGCTGGGCCCGGAAGGCAGCCGCGCGGATTTCGCCGCCCTGGCCGGCAGGGCAAAAGAAGCCGGCCTACCCTTCCCCGCATCCGAAGGGCTGACGGTGGTCTTTGACGAGGCCCTGTTCGGCACCGAAGAGCTTGGCCGCTACGCCCCGCTGCCGGCAAAGCTGGCCGCGACCGAGCCGACGCTGACGCTCCATCCCGAGGACGCCACTTCCCTGGGTTTTGTCGACGGCGACAACGTCGGCGTGGCCGTGCTCGACCGCTTCATCCAGGCCGTGGCCCGCGTCACCCCGGATGTGGCCCGGGGCGTGGCCATTCTTCCCCGGCTGCCGCAGTTCGCCGGCCTGACCGCAACCCTGGGTCCCTGCGACCTGCGCCGGAGATAGGCCATGCTCGATATCCTCGTCGGCATCCTGGTCATGCTGGTCAAAATGGCCCTCGTTTTGGCTGTGGTCTTCGGGCTGGCCGCCTACATGATCCTGCTCGAACGCAAGCTTCTTGGCCGCATGCAGGTACGCTACGGGCCCAACCGGGTCGGCCTCTTCGGCCTGCTCCAGCCCATCGCCGACGGCCTCAAGATGCTGCTGAAAGAAGACATCATCCCCGACGGCGTGGACAGGCGCATCTTTCTCGTCGCCCCGGCCATCGTCGCCGGCACCGCCCTTTTCGCCTTTGCCGTGGTGCCCTTCGGCCCGGATTTCACCGCCTTCGGCGTGACCGTCCGGCAGGTGATCGCCGACGCCAACGTGGGGGTGCTCATCGTCTTCGGCCTGTCGTCGCTGGCCGTTTACGGCGTGGCGCTTGGCGGCTGGACCTCGGACAACAAGTACAGCCTCTTGGGCGGCCTTCGCGGCGCGGCCCAGATGATCAGCTACGAGCTGGCCCTGGCCCTTTCCCTGGTCCCGGTGGTCATGCTCTCCCGCTCCCTAAGCCTCTCCGACATCGTGGCCGCCCAGGCGCGGCTTCCCTTCGCCCTTGTCCAGCCCGTGGCCTTCGCCATCTTCATTGTCAGCTCCCTGGCCGAGACCAACCGCATCCCCTTCGACCTGCCCGAGGCCGAAAACGAGTTGCAGGCCGGCTACCACACCGAATATTCCGGCATGCGCTTCGCGCTTTTCTTCGTCGGCGAATACGTCAACATGATCCTTTTAGGGTCCATCACCGCCGTCTTTTTCCTGGGCGGCTGGCATGGGCCCTTTTTGCCGCCGATCGTCTGGTTCCTCATCAAGGTCCTGGCCGTGCCGGTCTTTCTCATCTGGACCCGGGCCTCGCTGCCGCGCCTGCGCTACGACCAGCTCATGGCCGTGGGCTGGAAGTTCCTGGTGCCGCTCGGGCTGGTCAACATCCTCGTCACCGGCGCAATTTTAGCCGCCGGGATGTAAGGAGCCGTGCCGATGGAAGATAAAAACGACAAGCCGGGCCTGTTGCGCGAGGTCATCGACGGCGCGGCCGGGATCATCGGGTCCTACGCCGCGACGCTGACCCATCTCTTTCGCAAGCCCGTCACCGAACAGTACCCGGAATACAAACGGCCCATGCCGGCCCGCACGCGCGGCCGTATCATTCTCACCCGCTCCCCGGACGGCAAGGAACGCTGCGTGGCCTGCTACCTCTGTTCCGGCGCCTGCCCGGTCAACTGCATCTCCATGCAGTCCGAGGAAGGCCCGGACGGCCGGCGACGCGCGGCCTGGTTTCGCATCAACTTCGCCCGCTGCATCTACTGCGGCCTGTGCGAGGAGGCCTGCCCGACGCTGGCCATCCAGCTCACGCCCGAATTCGCCTTTTCCAAGGATTCCATCGAGGCGTTCGTCTATGAAAAAGAGGATCTGCTCGTGGATCACGGCGGCAAGGACCCGGATTACGACTTCTACGCCCATGCCGGCGTGGCCGCCGGCAGGCCCAAAGGCGAACACATCGGCGAGGACGAACCCGTGGATGTCAAAAGCATTCTGCCGTAGGATCACATCATGACCGCTCTTGGCGCACTTTTCTACCTTCTCTCCGCCGTGCTGCTCATCGCGGCGGGGCTGGCCGCCACACGGCGCAATCCCGTCCATGCCGTGTGCTGCGCCGTAGTGGCCTTTATCGCCACGGCCGGCCTGTTCGTGGTCCTCGGCGCGCCGCTGCCCGGCGTGCTGGAGGTGGTGGTCTACGCCGGGGCCATCATGGTGCTCTTTCTTTTCATCATCATGCTGCTCGGGCTGCCGGTCGGCGTTGGCGCGGTGCCGGCGGCGCGGCTGGTCGTTCCGGGCGTCATTGCCGCCGCGACCCTTGTGGCGCTTTTCGCCCTGATCGGCGTCGATCCCGTGGGCCGGGGCCTGCTGCCGGCGGCCATGGCCAGCCCGGCGGCCGTCGGCACGGTGCTTTTCGGCACCTACTGGCTGGCGGTGGAGGCTGTTTCCATCATCCTTTTCGCCGCGCTGGCCGCCGTGCTGCTTTTGGGCCGGGCCGAACGTGACGCAGGGCAGCAGGGAGGCAGCGCCGCATGAACGTGCCCCTGTCCCACGTCCTGGCCGTGGCCAGCCTGCTTTTCGCCATCGGGGCGCTGTGCGCCGTGGCCCGGCGTTCGATCCTCATGATCCTCGTCGGCGTGGAATTCATGCTCACCGCCGCCGGTATTGCCTTTGTCGGCGCGTCGCTGGCCTGGGGCAACCTGGACGGCCAGGCGGCGGTGCTGATCGTCATGGGGCTGGCCGCGGCCGAGGCCGGACTGGGGCTGGCCCTGCTCGTCCACGGCCGGCGCTCGGGCGGAACCGCCTCCATTGACGATTACAACCGGCTTACGGGGGAATGATGGCCGAACTCCTTGCGCTCATGCTCCTCTTTCCCCTGGCCGGGGCGGTGTTCCAGGCCGGCTGGGGAGCGAAATGCGGCCGTCGGGCCAGCAACATGGCCGCCGCCGCCGCCATTGCCGGAGCCCTGGCCATGGCCGTCGTCGCCATCTGGGGCCTTGGCGTCGCGCCGCACCGCATACGCTACGGCTCCTGGTTCGCCTTCGACGACTTTTCCTCGGCCTTTTCGCTCCTCTACGACCGCGTAGCCGGGGTCATGACCGTCACCGTCACCTTCGTGGCCCTGCTCATCCACCTCTACTCCGCCACCTACATGCGCGAAGACAAATCCTTTGCGCGCTATTTCTGCTACTTGAACCTCTTTGTCTTCTTCATGCTGGTCATCGCGTTGGCCGACGACCTGATTTTTCTTTTCATGGGCTGGGAAGGCGTGGGATTTTGCTCGTTCGCGCTCATCGGCTTCTGGCACGAGGAGCTGCCCAACGTGGACGCCGGGCGCAAGGCCTTCATCATGACCCGCATCGGCGACCTGGGCTACGTGGCGGCGCTCGGCATCGTCATCGCCCTTTTCGGCCACGCCTCACTCTCCGATCTCGCCGCCAGGGCCGAGACCCTTTCGCCGGGCATGGCCGCGGTCATCGGCTTTTGTTTCCTCTTTGCGGCGCTCGGAAAATCGGCCCAGCTGCCGCTTTCGGCCTGGCTGCCCGACGCCATGGCCGGCCCGACACCGGTTTCGGCGCTGATCCACGCCGCAACGATGGTCACGGCAGGCGTGTACCTGCTCATGCGCCTGGACCCACTGCTCGCCTTCGCCCCGGACGTCGGCGCGGCAGCGGCCCTGATCGGCGCGACCACGGCGCTTTACGGCGCGATTTGCGCCCTCGGCCAGCGCGACGTCAAACGCATCCTGGCCTATTCGACCATAAGCCAGGTCGGGTACATGTTCCTGGCCGCCGGCTGCGGCGACGTGACGGGCGCGCTTTTCCACCTGCAAAGCCACGCCTTTTTCAAGTCCCTGCTCTTCATGTGCTCCGGCGTCATGATCCAGGCCTTTCACGAGGAACACGACATCTTCCGCATGGGCGCGCGGTTGCGCAAAAAAATGCCCGGACTGTTCCTCCTTTTCACCTGCGGCGCGGCCGCGTTGGCCGCCCTGCCGCCCACCTCCGGCTACTTCAGCAAAGGCCGGACCCTGGCCGACGCCCTGGCCCACCCCAACGACATCTTCCTGCTGTCCTTCGTGCTCGGAACCGTGGCCGCGCTTCTCACCGCCATCTACGTCTTTCGCATGTACTTCGTGGCCTTTTTCGCCGATCCGGCCGACCCGGCGCCCATGAGCGACGATCCGGCCCTGTTCCGCATGGAACGTCCGCTTTGGCCCCTGGGCGTCCTGGCCCTGGTGTACGGATTCATCAACCTGCCGGAATTTTTTCACATAAAGCCGCTTCTCGACAGCTTCCTGGCCGGGACCGTCGCCCCAAATCCGCCCGAGGTGGAAAACGCCGAGGTGCTGGTCATGGCCCTCGACGCGGTCATCGCCATCGGCGGCCTGCTCATCGCCTGGGCCATCTACCGTCCGGCGCGCCGTCACATGGCCGCGCCGGACGGATGCCTCACGGCCGGACTCGGCCTGGACGGCTTTTACCGGAAATGGCTGGCCGCGCCGTATGTGCGGGCGGCGGCCTTCCTGTGGCGCGGGGTGGATGAGGATATGTTAAACGGCACGGTCCTGGCCGCGACATCCGGCATCTCCGGCCTGTCCGACGGCATCCGCCGGCTGGGAGGCGGGCGCATCGCCGTCTCCCTGGGCACCGTTTTCGCCCTGGCCGCCGTCATCTTGACCTGGCTCGCGGTGGGCTGGACACAAGGATAAGGAAACGCCGCCATGATGCCCACGACGTCCATGCTGTCCATGCTGCGGGACCTCCCCTGGCTGACCCTGCTCATTTTCTGGCCCCTGGCCGCGGCCGTGGTCATGCCGCTTTTCCGGCGCTCCCGGGAGGCCTGCCGCTCCTTCGCCCTGGCCGCCGCCCTGATCGAAGTAGCGATGGCCCTGCTCGTGATCCTTCTTTTCGCCGTGGGCCGCTCCTCCCTGCCCGCCAGCGAAGACGTCGCCTGGATACCACAGCTCGGCATCCGCTATACCCTGACCTGCGACGGATTGAGCCTCGTCTTCGTGGCGCTCACCGCCTTTATCGGCGTGTGCTGCATGCTGGCCTCGCGAAGTGACGACGCGAAACGTCCGGCCCTCTATTACGCCCTGATCCTCTCTTCGCTCGCCACCGTCCAGGGCGTGTTTCTGGCCACGGACCTCTTTCTTTTCGCGCTCTTCTGGGAAGCCCAGCTCATCCCGGTCTTTTTCCTCATCGGCATCTTCGGCCACGGCGACCGCATGCGGGTGGCCATCAAATTTTTCCTGTTCTCGGCCGTGGGCGGCCTGCTCATGTTCCTGGCCGTCATCACCCTCGGCATCCACGCCGCCGACGGCCCCACCGGCCCCACCTTCGCCCTGTACGACCTGACACGGCTCCATCTGCCGCTTGCCACGGCGCGCTGGCTTTTCGCCGCCTTCGTGCTGTCCTTCGCCATCAAGATTCCGCTGGTGCCGGTGCACATATGGCTGCCCGACGCCCATACCGAAGCCCCCACGGCCGGCAGCCTCATCCTGGCCGGATTGCTGCTTAAAACCGGCGGCTACGCGCTGATCCGCTTCGCCCTGCCCCTTTTCCCGGAAGCGGCCGTGGCCTATGCCCCGGTCCTGACCGTGCTCGGCCTGATCGGACTCTTCTACGCCTCGTGGGTGGCCCTGGCCCAGGAAGACGTCAAACGGCTCGTCGCCTATTCGAGCATCGGGCATATGGGGCTCGCCGTGGCCGCCATCGTCTCCGGCAACCGGCTGGCCCTCGGCGGCGCGGTGGTCATGATGCTAAGCCACGGCCTGACCTCGGGCGGACTTTTCGCCCAGGCCGGCATGATCGGCGAGCGCATGGGCAGCCGCCGCTTCGCGGTGCTGGGCGGCCTCTGGAACAAGGCCCCCCGGTTCGGCGCGGCCTTTCTGTTGTGCGTGCTGGCCTCGGCCGCCCTGCCGGGGCTCTCCGGATTCGTGGGCGAGGCCATGATCGTCTTCGGCCTGTTCCGGGTCGATGTCGTCACGAGCGCTTTCGCCGTGCTCGGCATGGCCGCGACGCTTATCTACCTGCTGCGTCTGGCCCGGGACACGCTCTTCGGCCCGCCGCGCTCGAACGCCCCCTTTCCCGACCTTTCGCCCCGGGAAACCGCGCTCATGGCCTCCCTGGTCCTGGCCATGCTGTGGATCGGGCTTTTTCCCGGCCCCGTCCTGTCGGTCATAAGCGCCCCCCTCGACATCATCGCCGGACAGGTCTGGCCGGCGGTGGCGACAGTGACAACCGGGCTTGGCCTGTAAGACAGAAAAGGACTCCCCATGCCCGCCCAAATCACCGGACTTTTTCCCGACCTGATCCCCCACATGGCCTTGGCCGCCGGGGGACTGGCCACCCTTGGCGCGGCAATTTTCCGCCGGGGCGCGCCCAAAGGGCTGCTCCCGATCCTTGCCGCGCTCTTCGCCCTCGTGCCGGGCCTCTGGGCCTTCTGGCCGGGCCCGGACGCCAGCGGCATGACGCGCTTTTACGCCGGGCTCCTTAGCGCCATCACCCTAGGCACGGTGGGGCTGCTGGCCCGCTATGCCGACGAGCGCGAATTTTCCGACGACGCCCTGTACGGCCTGACTTTGTGGTCGGCCCTCGGCATGTTGCTTTTGGCCGAAGCGACCGACTGGCTGATGCTCCTTTTGGGGCTTGAGCTGGCTTCCCTTTGCCTCTACGCCCTGGTGGCCGCGCGCCTAAACGACAGGCTCGGGGCCGAGGCCGCGCTCAAGTATTTCCTGCCCGGGGCCGTGGCCCTGGGCACCCTCACCTTCGGCATCAGCCTGATCTACGCCGGCAGCGGCACCCTCGACATCGCCGACTCCCTGGCCGCCGGCGGCCCCATCGTCACCGCCGGGCTGGCGCTGGCCCTGGTCGGCATCGGCTTCAAGCTTTCCCTTGCCCCGATCCATCTCTGGACGCCGGACACCTATCAAGGCGCGCCGGCTCCTGTCGCCGCCTTTCTCTCCACCGGCTCCAAGGCCGCCACGGCCGCCGCGCTGCTCCACCTGTGCGCCGACGCCTCCCCGGACGCCATGGCGCTCCTCTCCCCGGCCCTGGTCGCCGTCTCGGGGCTCTCCATGGCCGTGGGCAACATCGGCGCGTTGCGGCAAAAAAGCGTCAAGCGTCTGCTGGCCTATTCCTCCATCGCCCAGATGGGCTACATCGCCATGGCCGCCCTGGCCGTCGAGGCCGCCGGGGGCGAGGCCGCGCTTTTCTACCTGGCCGCCTATGCGCTCATGGACCTCGGCGCCTTCGGCGCGGTGGGGGCGCTTTCCGGCGACGCCGCCGACCGTGACGCCATCACCTCCTACCAGGGGCTCGGCTACGACCATCCCTGGCTGGCCGGTTCCCTGGCCTTCTGTCTGCTGTCCCTGGCCGGACTGCCGCCAACGGCCGGGTTCATCGGCAAATTTCTGGTCTTCGGCGCGGCCCTTCGGGCCGGTTACACGGGGCTGGCCGTCTTCGGCATCCTCATGGCCGTCATCGGCATCTTTTACGCCCTGCGCCTGGTGGCCACCCTCTACATGCGCGAGGGCGTGGAAGCCTATCCGGGCACTCCCGCCCCGGCCGGCCCGGCCGCCGGTCTCACCCTGTGGGCCGTGGCCGCCGGCCTGCTTTGGCTCGGCGTCTGGCCCGGGCCGCTCATGGCCGCCATCGCCACATTGGTCGGGGGGTAAGGGGAGCGAGCCCCGATCCCCCATATAAAGAGAAAGGGGAAACAGCATGCACACCCGCCTGCTCGATATGCTCGTCTGTCCGGTCTGTCTGCCCGAGGAACATCCGCTGCTCTTAAAAGACCACAGCCACAACGGGGAGGACATCACCTCCGGAACCCTCACATGTCCCGGCTGCGGCGCGGCCTACGCCATCACCGACGGGCTGGCCGACCTGGCCCCGCCCGAAAAGGCCGTGCCCACGGCCCAGGAGCGTTACGACACGGACAGGCTGGCCGCCTCCTACCTGTGGAGCCACTACGCCGATTTGTGGGAGGACCGCGAAGCCACGGACGCGTATGCGCGCTGGCTGGAGATGGCCGGAGACTGCGCGGGCCCGGCCCTGGACGCCGGCTGCGCCGTGGGGCGTTTCACCTTCGAGATGGCCGCGAAAACCGGCTTCGCCGTGGGCGTCGACCTGTCGCGGCCCTTCATCACCCTGGCCCGGCGGATCGCCCGGAAAAAGGAAATGGTCTTCACCGCTCCGCGCCAGGGGCTCCTGACCACGCGCTTCGGCTTTTCCCTACCCAAGCGGCTGCAACAGGGCACGGTGGAATTCGTGCGGGCCGACGTCGCGCGCCTGCCGTTTCGCGCCGCCAGCTTCGGCCTTGTCGCCTCGCTCAATGTCGTGGACAAGCTGCCGCGCCCGATGCTCCACCTGGTCGAGGCCAGACGCGTGTGCGCACAGACGGCGACCCTGCTCGTGGCCGACCCCTTCTCCTGGTCCGAAACCGTGGCCAGACCGGAAAACTGGCTCGGCGGCACGGCGGACTCCGGCGACAGCGCCGCCGTTATCGCCAATATGCTCGATGCCGGACCGGGCTGGCAGGCCCGCATCGCGGGCTCGGTCTGGTGGGCCATCCGCGACCACGCCAACCGCTACGAACGCATCCGCAGCGAAGTCATCGTCGCCCACCGCAGTGCGAAGTAGACTTTTTTAAGGCTATGCGGGGGGAAACTTTGTCTTACGAAAAATTTCCCCCCGCACCCCCTTTCAAAAGACTTTAACGGTTACAGCGTGTTATCATTGTCACAGCCGTAACCGGGCAAAAGTTTTGGGGAGGGGAGAGCGCGAGAGGGGAACCCTTTTTTCCAAAAAGGGTTCCCCTCTCGCATCTTCTTTTCGAAACGAATTTGGAAACAGGCCCTAGTTCGCTGGAGGTTCTCCCTCTTTGAGCGTAATCGTGAGGACGTCATTCGATCCAGACTGCACATCCCGCTGTATATTGCATATGCGCTCCTTCTGGGCTGGACCAATTTGCAGACTTGGACATGGAGGATTCCCGATTAATTGAATACAATCAGTGCAGTTTACCGGGTAGACGCCAGGGTTTCCACTATTACATCCCAACGCCTTATTCGAGATAGAACTGATAGGTGTATTCTGTGGACCATACCCCCAACCGGATCCCGTCACCGTCATTTCCATCCAGCAGTTCACGCCATTGACGCAGCTGATGTCGAAAGCTTCCTGTCCCCCAGTGACGTTCAGGGTGAACTCGCCGATATTTGTTCCATACTGCCCGTTGGGAAAGTTCGCGCCTGGAACCGGACATTGCGGCATGATGTAAAATCCAACGATTGCGCTAAAACATCTCCCCTTTGGGTCCAATTCGAGGGCTTGGCCGGGCGATATCCCTATCGTGCCCACGTGATTGCCAATGGCAAGCAGCGCTGGAAAGTCCGGCACGTCTACCGGGTTTGGACAGACAGGTCCGGCGACGCCGAATATAACGTAGATGTCGGGGCTGTCTTTCGTTGCATTGTGAATCGCTACCCTGGTCATACTGTTCCCTCCTGATATGAAGACATTAAGAAGTCCAGGCACATATACCCTTAGAGATACATATACATGTTTAACGATTCCATGTATAGCATTTTTCTATAATTTATTTATAAACTGATTTCTGGAAAAAGAAAAAACCGAGGGGAACCCTTTTGTCAAAAAGGGTTCCCCTCTCGCACTTTCTTCACTCTTCCTCCTTCCTCTCTACCCTCACTCTCCAAGCGCTTCGTCGATGCAGGGAGGGATGGGCATGCCGGCCCGGTGCAGGTTGTCCCGGGCCTGTCGCACCTTTTCCATCGGGATTTCGCGTTCGCGCCAGTAGGCGGCGGGATCGTCCAGGAAGGCGGCGATGACGTCGTAGCCCTGCTCGTAGCTCGTCACCTCGTGGCAGCAGTTGACGATCCAACGCGGCCCGAGCGGCCCGAGGTCGTAGCCGCCCCCGGACAGGTCGCTCGAGAGCGTGCGGAACTGGCTCAGCGTCTGCCGCCAGAACGGCTCGCCCCCGGGTCCGAGCCCCACCGGATCGACGAAGATGTACGGCGCGGGCAGGCACTGGCCGATCTTCATGAAGGTGAGCGCCATGTTGACCTCGTAGCTGGTGCCGAAGCCGCCGAGGTTGAAGACCTTGAACACCGAACGCCTATCCAGGATGTCCTGGCGCGTGTTCATGGCCAGATTGGTGAACTGGGCCACGGCTTCGGGCTCGAAATTGGTCTTCTGCCCGATTTCCTCGGCGTTTATGCCGACGCCGATGCGGAAGATGCCGAGGGCGGCGGCCGCGTTGTCCACGGTCTGCATGACCCCGGGCCCGGAACCGTGGGCCACGGCGAAGCCCTCGCCAAGGCGCGGGTGGTCCCGCAGCCGACGCAGAAAATCCGTGATCGGCGCTTCGAGCACCGGCCCCAGCACGTCGCAGGACGAGCCGAACATGGCCATGGTGGTGTGCACGTGCGGCAGGCGTTCCTTGCCCTCGTGCGTCACCCACAGGCCCCGAAAAAATTCCCGTACCTGGGCGTGGCCGTTGTAGTCGAGCAGCAGGTAAAACCGCATGCTCTCGTTTTCCAGGCGCACCAGCTCTTCATAGAGCGTCTGGTCCATGCGGAAGTGCGGCAGCCGACAGAGCTCGCCAACCGAGCAGCCCATGCCCCGGGCCGCCACCACGCCGATGCCGTTTCGCTTGAGCACCCGCAACGTGTCCACCGGCGGCAAGGACTCGGCCACGAACACCTTGGACAGGTTCTGCTCGCCGCCGACATAGCGCAGCCCCTCCAGAAACGGCCGCAGCCGCTTGGGGATCTCTTCGCCCATCAGCACGCCCTCCGGGATATTGCCCCGGGCGTACTCGTAGACCAGCCGCCACTGGAACTCCTGGAGCCAGCCCCCTTCCTCCTGTTCCCAGGGGATGGCGAGCATCCTGCCGGGCATGAATATCCGGCCGTAGCTGCCGCCTTCGTCCGGTCCGGCCGTGATCTCGTCCAAAAGCCCCCGGGCGACGGCCGGATCGAAAATGCCGGTCAGGTCCGCGAAATCCACCCCGGCCGCCAGCACGTCCCTGGCCCGCCCGGGCGGCAGCACCCGCTCGGCCAGCCCGGCCAACCGCACATCCGGTGGGTACAGCCGCATCCGCACGGCCAGGCCATCGGTGGGCACGGCCTCCTCGCCGCCGTTGTAGAGTTCCACCTGGCGCGGCGTGGTAATGCCCGTGGTGCGCACGCCGTCGAGCAGCCGCGAGGCCAGATGGAACACGTCCAGGGACGACGTCTGACGCTCGATCAAAGCCACGAAAGGGCCGATGGCGATGTGCATGGCCCCGACCAGAAACTCCTTGGCGGCCAGGGCCGGCGGCATTCCGGTTGGCGAAAGGCACTGGAAAATGCTCAGGCCGTGCTTGCCCTTGACCAGCATCTCCGCGAAATTGCGCCCCACGCCGAGCAGACGCGAGGAAAGCACGTAGCGCATGTCAAGGAGCGGGATTTCCATCACGCCGTCCGCGTCGATACGGTGCCGCTCGGGCAAAAGCAGCCAGCCGCGCGAAAGCGCCTCCTCGATCTCGTCCCGGCCGAGGGCCGGCCCGCGCGGGATGAACAGGCGGCCGAAGTCCACGCCCCCCGCGTCGCACAGACAGCGCAGGTCGGCCAGGGATTCGGCCAGAACGGCGTTGAGCGCCGTCAGCGCCACCGGCACGTCCACGGTCCGTTGCCCGTCCGACACTTCCGGCGGTTCGCCGGTCAGGCGCACGTCGAGCCCAATGCGGGAGTGACCGCTGCGGCCGCTTATTTCCATGAACCGATGCAGCGGCAGGGAATCGCGGGCGGCCCGGTCGCGCAAATCGCGCACCAGCCCGCGCAAGGCGTCGCTGGTATGGGAAAACCGCATGACGCCAAGCGCCTGGGGCGCGGCCAGTTCCTCGTTGAAATGAACCTCGCCGACGCTGACGAGTTGACCGTCTCCGGTAACGAGCGGGGATGTGAGCATGATGCCTCCGAAAGATGGCGTGGTTGCGGCGGAGGGAATACGGACCTCCCTTATAGGCCAAGCGCCTTTCCGGGGAAAGCCCCCATCCGCGCACCCGCTTGCCCATCCGGCTTGACGTTGGTAATGAAATGCAAAGAACATCGGCCGGTTCGGCCGCAAACCTTCACGACCCAGGCCGGCGGCACGCCCGGCCAGGTGACGGCCCATGCCATTACGTTCCCTTGCCGACCTGCAGCCGGGCATGGTCCTGGCGGCAGACGCCGAAAGCCCCGACGGCAATCATCGCCTGACCAGCGGCACTTCCCTGACGGAAACGCACATCCGTATGCTGCGCGGCTGGCACCTCCGGGAAATCGAGGTGGAAGCCCCGCACCAGCCTCAGGACGCGTCAACGGACGCGCCCGAGGACGCCGCGCAAGCCGTCCTGTCCCGGTTCGTCCATCTGCCCGGGGACAACCCCTTCGTGATCGAGTTGCGCCGCCAAGCCCTGGCCCGGGCGGACACCCGCGTCCCGCCCAAGGCCTGTCGGCCGGCGCACCGCAAACCCGATGCGCCGGCCGGCGTGCCCGCGCCGGAAAAAATCCTCACCGGCGATCCGGTCCTCGTCTCGCTGCCCGAAGTCTTCATGCGCATCCGGGAAGTCCTAAGCGACCCCTCCTCCACCATCGAAGAGGCGGCGGCGGTCATCGGCAAGGACCCGAGCCTGACGGCCAAGCTCTTAAAGCTCGTCAACAGCGCCTTTTACGCCCGCACCCTGCGCGTCTCCGGCTCCCTGCCGCCGGCCTCCGTGGACACCCTGACAAGGGCGGTCATGCTGCTTGGGCTCAACCAGCTTTCCACCCTGGCCATGGGCGTTTCCGTGCTGCCGCTTTTCCGGGACATTCCGGCGGACTGCGTGGATCTGCGCCAATTCTGGCAGCACAGCATCGGCGTCGGGCTCGTGGCCAAAATCCTGTCCGCCCGCCTGGGCGACCCCAGCCCGGAACGTTATTTCGTGGCCGGGCTGCTCCACGACATCGGCCGACTGGTGCTCTACAAGCGCATTCCCGACGTCTCCGGCGAGGCGCTGGCCCGGGCCGCCGAATCGGGCCGGCATCTGGTCGTGGTGGAACGCGAGACCTTCGGCTTCGACCACGCGACACTTGGCGGCATGCTGTTGCGCAAATGGCGCTTCCCCGAAAGCCTGGAACAGACCGTCTGGCGGCACCACGACCCCATGGCCGCGGATGTGCCCCTGGAGCCGGCCATCATCAACGTGGCCGACATGGTGGCCGTGGCCACCCTGGCCGGCGGCAGCGGCGAACGCCTCATCCCCGAGTTCATTCCGGAAGCCTGGCGACTGGCCGCGATTTCCCCCCCCGACCTGCCCGAAATCGTGGCCATGGCCGAAAGCCACCTCGAGGTTGTCTGCGCCATGTTCGCCTAGTGTCGCGCCCGGCCGCCGACCGCCCCTGTCCTTCCACCGCAACGCAAGTGAGGGTCGTATGGACAACCACGCGCAAAATCTCCTCGTGCATTTTCGGCACGCCGAGGAAATCAAGGCGGAATCCCTCGCCTACAAATCCTTTAACCTCTCCCCGCTCCAACTGCTCGATCTGGAGCTCCTGCTGTCGCGGGCCTACTACCCGCTGACGGGATATCTCGGAAAGGACGACTTCGAAGCGGTACTGGCCTCCATGCGCTTGGCCGACGGCACGCCCTGGCCCATGCCGGTGAGCCTCGACGTGCCCTCCCCCCTCGGCGAACGCCTCGAATCCGGGGACAAGCTGGCCCTGCGCGACCAGGAAGGCTTCATGCTGGCCGCCATGACCGTCGCCGAGGTCTGGCCGGCCGATCCCGAAGGCGAGGCCCGGGCCATTTTCGGTGTCCAGGATATCGCTTCCCATCCGGGGGCCCGCGCCCATGTCCGGCACACAGGCGCATACCGGGTGGCCGGCCCCGTGGTCGGCCTGTCCCTGCCGCCCCATGTCGATTTCCCCGAGATGCGCCGCAGCCCGGCCGAAGTCCAAGCGGTCCTCCAGCAACGCGGCTGGCGCAAGGTGCTCGGCTACCAGACGGGCTCACTGCTCCACTGCCGGCACAGGTCCATGCTCCGTCAGGCCGCCATGGACGCCGGGGCCAGCGTTCTGCTGCTGCGGGCGGCCGGCGACGCCATGGCCGAAGGCGCGGCCCACTTTGCCGGCATCCGCTGCGCCCGCATCTTCGCCGACGCCTTCCCCAAAAACATGCTGCTTTTAAACCTGTTGCCCCTGCCCCTGCGCACGGCCGGCCCCAGGCAGGCCCTGTTCGAGGCGCTGATCCAGAAAAACCACGGCTGCACCCACGCCCTCGTCGGCCAGCGCCACGCCGACCCCATGCCCCCGGAGGCCGCGCCGCTCTATCCCGCCGGGCAGGCCCAACGCCTGGTGGCCGACTTCGCCGACGAAACCGGCATCGCCATGGTTCCGGAGACCCCCATGGATTACGTGGAGGAAAAAGCCCAGTATATCCCCCGCGCCCAGGTCGGGCCGGAAATGACCGTCAAAACCATTGACGCCGCGGAATTCCGCCGCCGGCTGGAATTCGACCTGGATATCCCGGACTGGTTCACCATGCCCGAGGTGACCGCCGAACTGCGCGCCGTCTTTCCCCCACGGTCCAGACAAGGCTTCACGCTCTTCATGACCGGCCTCTCCGGAGCCGGCAAATCCACCCTGGCCAAAATCCTCTACGTCAAGTTCATGGAACTGCGCACCCGGCCCGTCACCCTGCTCGACGGCGATATCGTGCGCCGCCACCTCTCCAGCGAACTGACCTTCACCAAGGAACACCGCAACCTCAACATCGCCCGCATCGGCTTCGTGGCCAGCGAAATCACCAAAAACGGCGGTATCGCCATCTGCGCCCCCATCGCCCCCTACGCAAGCTCGCGCAACGAAGCCCGCAGCCTCGTCGCGCCCCACGGCGGGTTTGTCGAAATCCACATGGCCACCCCGCTTGCCGTCTGCGAACAGCGCGACCGCAAAGGCCTCTACGCCAAGGCCCGGGCCGGCATCGTCAAAGGCGTCACCGGCATCGATGACCCCTACGAAATCCCCGAACACCCGGAAATCACCCTCGACACCACAAGCCTCGCCCCCGGCGAAGCCGCCCAGGAAGTGCTGCTCTACCTCGAACGTGAAGGCTACCTCGCGTAGGCGCAGGCAGAAGCAGAGGCAGAGGGAGGAGAAGGCTGGGGCTCTGCCCCAGACCCCGCCGGGAGGCCACGGGCCCCCCGGGCCCCCCTTCCGGTGTGCTTTGGTTGGGCGGGGGAGGCGTTGGCTGGCGGGAGGGCGGAGTGTGGAGAAGATGGCGGCGGAATTTGTCGGGACGGTGCCGCCGCTTCGCGGCAGGCTCGTCCCGGGCAAATTCCGCCCCCACCGCGCCGGTCGCCCCTGCGGGGCGACATTCGGAGAACGTGTTTTTTTCGAAATGCGGCGCTTCGCCGCCGGGCCGATCGCGGCAACAAATACCCGATCGTCCGCCAACCCGCGAAGTCCCGCTCGATCAAAGCGTAAAGGGGGGTCCGGGGGGCATCAAGCCCCCCGGCGGAGGGGGGCTCGGGGGAGGCAGCGCCTCCCCCGACCAAGCCCGAGCCCGAGCAGCTAGTTCAACTTCCCGTGCCCATGCGCGCGCTGGTATTCCGCAGCCTTGCGGCGTCCTTCCTGGCGTCGTTTTTCTTCGGCCTGGGTCAGGCGGCGGCAGACTTCGGCGGCCAGATCGCTGCCGTCCTTGCCGGACGGCAGGTCGCAGGCGGCCAGGTCTTCGGCCATCTGCTTTTCCATGCGTTCGGATTCGAGGAACATCACGTAGGCCAGGGCCAAGGCGGCCTCGTTTTCCTCGCTCTCGTCGCAGAGGATTTCGAGCTGGGGCAGGGGCACGGTTTCGAAAAGCCGGTCCACGAACATACCGATCCACTTTTCCGTCAATTGCGGCAGCAGGCGGGGCGTTTTTTCGGCCAGGACCAGGGCCGCCTCGGGCCCGAGGTCGGGCCGGGCCAGGTTAACGAAGGCGGACAGGGCTTCGGCGCGGCCGACGTCGTCGGTCCTGGCCACGCGGCGAAGGAGCGCCACGCGGGCTTTTTCCCGCAGACTGGCGGCGGCATTGTCGGGTGTTGTCGTCATGGGGCCTCCTTGTCCGCATCGGACTCCCCGGGCGGCAGCACGTCGATGACGCGACCGGGCAGGGCCTTTTGGTCGCACACGGTCCGGCCATCGGCGGTGATATGCTTTTGGCCGTCGACGATGACGATGCCCGTGCGTTCGAGGACCTCGCGCCGGAAGGCGTATTCCTCCTGCATGCGCCGGGTTTTGTAAAGAAACCACATGCGCACGAGGTAACTTAAGCACCAGGCCGCCACGAGTCCGAGCATGACCCACGGCGCGATGACCTCCACGTGGTCGCCGATGCGCAGGAGCATCTGGATGACCGCGTCGAGGTAGTAGAGCGCCACGCCGAGAAGCATCAGGCCGCCGAGCAGGATGACGGTGGGCAGGCCGCGCGACAGGCTGATGATTTTTCGCAGCCGTTCGGGCATATAGCGCAGGTGTTCCTCGTCCATGGCCGGATCGCCCTTGAAAAAGCGGTTGAAGCCCAGGCCGATGATGTTGACCACGAGCATGATGGCCGCCGGAGCGAGGATCAGGGCCACGCCGTAGGGAATCCAGGGGAAGCGGAACTGGGTCGTGCCGTCCGGGAGTTTGTGGGAGTTGATGATGCCGTAGCACACGGCCGCGATGGTGACGGCGAATTCCACCAGGATGACCCCGATGGAGAGGAAGGTCAGCAGGTTCTTTTTTTCCCTGTCGGACAGGGTCATGCCGAAACCGCCCAGGCTGGCTGCGCCGCCCTTGGCTTCGGTCGCGTCGTTGTCTTGCGGGTTATCCATAGGAGGGTCTCTTCTGCCTTGCCCAGTGAGCGGTCCGTCGGGCCATAACCGAAACCGTCCCATTCCCAGCGGTTGCGGGGACGGCGGCGCGACGGGGACGAGGTTACGGGAAAAACCGGGGTGGGAACGGTTCCGGGCCGGCCGCGTCATCGAAGCCGCACGGCTTGCGCCGCTTCACGCCCGACGCAGCAACGTACAAGCGCCCCGGAACAGTACGCCAGCCGGGACGCCAATCGGGGCACCTCGGGGCGAGGTCTCCGCACAACGCTGTGTTCGTAGTATGCAGCATCCCAGCCACGCCATCAGGTAAGGGTTAACCGTCGAGATGGCAAGTCCCCCGGGGGCAAACCCAAGCCTGTGCCTCCTTTTTCAGAGCCGGGCGGCAGGGATTGGAACGGCTTTTTGCAGCGACGCAGGGGACGTCGCGGACACGTTGTCGTTTTTCCCGCGTTCCATTATGAAATTCTCTTCACGTTCCTGGCAGGCGCCCCCTCCGGGCACCCGCAGGCGGGACCTTCCCCATGCCGACTCGCCAACCGCTGTTTCCGCTCCCGCCGGCCGCGTCCGGGGCAAGGCCGCTCTGCTCGCCGCCGGTTTCACCGTTGCCGCCGCCGAGGCCGCCGTAAACCCGGGCGGGAACACCGGTTTGCCCCCCGGTTGAATTCATTCGGCTTTATGCTATCGTCCGGCTCTAGCAACTGAGCAGCCGGCCGGTCGTACGGCGAGGCGAAGGATTTCAGGAAACGCGTATGAGCGCAGGCGGGCCGGATCAGGCCAAGTCTTCCCTGTCCGTGCTGGTGGTGGACGACAACGACGTCAACCAACTCTACATGCAACACCTGTTGCGCAGGCTCGGCCACGTCCCGGCCGCGGCCTGTGACGGGCGGCAGGCCCTCTCCCTCCTGGCTTCCCAGCGTTTCGACATCATTCTCATGGATATCCAGTTGCCGGACACCAACGGCCTGGACCTGACCCGGATCATCCGCGACGGCAAGGCCGGAACCGTCAATGCGCCGGACATTCCCATTTTAGCCACCACCGCCTTTGCCCTGCCGGAAGATCGCGCCCGATGCCTGGACGCGGGCATGAACGACCACCTGTCCAAACCCCTGCGCGGCGAGGACCTGCGCCAGGCCCTCGATTACTGGGCATCCATGCCCCAGGGCAAAGGGACCGGCCCGCAAGCCGCCTTCGACCTGACCGCCTTTATCCGCGAAAGCCGGCAGGAATTCGCCACGGAAATGCTGACGCTTTTTCTGGAACTGGCCGAGTCCCGGCGATGCGCCCTGCGCCAGGCCCTGGAGAGCGGCAACCTGCAAGCCGCCGTGGCCGCGTCCCACGACCTGGCCGGCATGGCCGGTCCCATACGGGCCTACCAGTTGCTCGAGAGCATGAAAGCGGTCCAGGAAGCCTGCCTGATGGGCGATCTGGATGCCTGCCGCGCCCGCTACATCCGGGCCGACAGCGAGTTGGCCACCGTGCTCGGGGTCGTGCGCGCCCACCCCTACGTCGCCGCCAAGGATTGCTAAGCCCCCCCATTGCGACCGGCCTCCCCTTCCCTGCGCCGTTTTCTGTCTTATTCCAGAAGATGGAACCTGCGGCGTAGGAATTTACTGCCCGACGGAATGCCGCAAGGGAGGTCGCCATGCCCCCGCGAAAATGCATTGTGCCCGCACGGTCCCGGAGAGCCGCCATGGCCCTGGGCCTTCTTGTACTGCTTTTTTCCGCTGTCTCCGCCTTCGGAGCCGGCCAAACCGCAACCAGGACGGAGACCGCCATGACCAGCCACAACGATGCCACGCAACACGTGGCAACCCTTGCCGGCGGCTGCTTCTGGTGCGTGGAATCGGACCTGGAAAAGCTCCCCGGCGTCCTGGACGTCGTTTCGGGCTATACCGGCGGGGAGGAACCCCACCCCGACTACGAACAGGTCTCCGCCGGCCGCACCGGCCACTACGAGGCCGTCCAGGTCTTTTTCGATCCCGCGCGCGTAAGCTACCGCCAGATCCTCGACGCGTTTTTGCGCCACATCGACCCAACCGACCCAGGCGGCCAGTTCGCCGACCGGGGCCGGCAATACCGCACAGCCATTTTCTACCACACCGAAGCGCAAAAAAAGGAAGCCGAGGCCGCACTGGCCGCCCTTGCCGCCACGAACCGTTTCGATAAGCCGCTCACCACGGCCGTTTTGCCTTTTACCTTCTTCACCGACGCCGAGGCCTACCACCAGAACTATTACAAGACCCACAAGCTCCAGTACCAGACCTACCGGCGCTTTTCCGGCCGCGACCAGTTTCTGGCCCAGGTCTGGGATAAAAAGCCCGACACGCCGGAACCGAAGGCGGACGGCGACTGGCGGCACTTCAAGAAGCCCGACGCCGCCGCCCTGCAAAAACGCCTGACGCCCTTGCAGTTCGAGGTCACCCAGAACGAAGGCACGGAACGGCCCTTCGACAATGCCTACTGGGACAACAAGGCCCCCGGCATCTACGTGGACGTCGTGTCCGGCGAGCCGCTCTTCAGCTCCCGCGACAAGTACGATTCGGGCACGGGCTGGCCGAGCTTCACCCGGCCGCTGGTCCCGGACAACATCACCACCCACGAGGACAAAGGCCTTTTCACCACGCGCACCGAAGTGCGCAGCCGCCACGGCGATTCGCACCTGGGCCACGTCTTCAAGGACGGCCCCGCGCCGACCGGCCTTCGCTACTGCATGAATTCCGCCGCCCTGCGCTTCATTCCCGCCAAGGAGATGGCGGCCGCCGGCTACGGCGAATTCGAAAAGGACGTGCAGTAACCCGCCGCCGCTTCCACCGCCTCTCCCCAAAACGTCCCGGAATGGTCCCGACCGCTTCGGGACGTTTTTCGTCAGCCCTGCCGTCGCATGTGAAACAGGGAACAATCCACTGGATAACCCAGGCCGGTTGCGCTACGGTTTGCCGAGCAGTTCCGACTGCGACGCCGCGCGGCCGGGACCGGCGGCAACCGCCATCGGCCCCCAGGCGGGGAGGGAGACGGTCGTGACAAGACCCGGGGCGACATTCGCGGCCATAAGCGTCAAGCATAAGCTGCTGGCGCTTTTCGGCTGCATTCTGGCGGGCTTCCTGCTGGTCTTTACTGTTGACCATCTGGAAACCCGTCTTACCGAGCGCACCCTGGAGCTGGAACGTCTGGCCGTGTCCGCCAAGATCGCGGTGCTCGGCATGCGGCGCCAGGAGAAAAACTACTTCCTGCGCCACGATTCCGCCTCTCTGGCCGCCGTACGCCAAGAAAAGCAGGCGGCCGTCCGGGACGTGGAAACCATCCGCGGGCTCGACCCGGCCCATGCCGCCTCCTGCGACGCGGCCCTGCGCCTGCTGCGCGACTATCTGACCAGCTTCGAGGCCATGACCGGCAATCCCGACGCCACGGGCGTCGATGCGCCGGCCGCGCTTTTTTTGGATCGCTCCCTGGACCTGGAGCACCTGGAAAGGGCCGATCCGGCGCTCGCCGGCGGCCTTGCCCGGCTGCGTCTGCTGGAAAAGCGCTGGCTCGTCTCGGGTACAGGGCTGCCCTTGCAGGGCCTGGAGACGGCGGTGGACGACCTGACCGCCAAGGCCCGGGACAACGGCCCGGCCGGCGAGGCTGCGACCACCGCGCTCGCGCGCTACCGCGAAGCCCTGGCCGTCTATGCCGGCCGCCTGGAACAGGTCGCCTCCACCACCACCGCCTTCGTGGCCGCCGCCCGGGCCCTCGAACCCATGACCGAGGCACTCGAGCGGCACTATGAAACCCGCCGCCGGGACATCGTGCGGGAATCCGCCCTGATCGGCTG
This sequence comes from Solidesulfovibrio sp. C21, assembly GCF_047785625.1. Lineage (NCBI taxonomy): Bacteria > Pseudomonadati > Thermodesulfobacteriota > Desulfovibrionia > Desulfovibrionales > Desulfovibrionaceae > Solidesulfovibrio > Solidesulfovibrio sp. C21. Next base: position 13,247 of record NZ_JBLODY010000014.1, on the reverse strand, counting down.
GAGCATCCAGGGCGCGGTCCTTATCCTGGTGGGCCTGGCCGCCTGGGCCGTGTTCCGGTCCGTGGCCATACCCCTCGCCGCCATCGGCGAACATGCCCGCCGGGTGGCCCGGGGCGAGGCGTCCGACCTGAATCCGACCGCGTTCTCAGGGGAATTTCACGCCCTGGCCGAGGACATCGGCCGCATGGAAACCCATCTGCTCGCCACCATCCTCGACCTGGCCCGCAAGGAGCGCGAGGCCGCCGAAGAGGCCAGGCACGCCCGGGAGGCCTGCCGGCGCGCCGAGGATCTCGGCCGGGTCAAGGCCAATTTTTTAAGCCTCGTCTCCCACGAGCTCAAGACGCCGCTGACCTCCATGGTCGGCTTCGCCCAGGTCATGCGCAAACGTCTGGAACGCGGCCGCCCCCTGCCCCAGGCCGTGGCCGGCCGGCCGGAGCTTGAGGCCGAGCTGGCCCGGTTTCGCGAAAACCTGGACATCATGCTCGGCGAGGGACGGCGGCTGGCCCAGATGATCGACAACGTGCTGGAGCTGTCCTCCCTGGAGGCCGGGGAAACACCACTCGCCATGGAGGCGGTCCGCGCGGCCGAAGTCGTGGAGCGGGCCGTTTCGCCCTTCGCCGGAGCCATCGCGGAAAAGGGGCTGCAGTACGTAAGCGAGATCCCTGCCGACCTGCCGCCGCTTCGTTGTGACCGTGAGCGCCTCGTCTACGTGCTGCGCCATCTTTTTTCCAACGCCGTCAAGTTCACCGAATCCGGGCACATCGCCTGCCGGGTGACGCGCGAAGGGCCCATGGCCGTCATCAGCGTGGAAGACAGCGGCCCGGGCATTCCCCCGGAAAAGCGCGAGGCGGTTTTCGAAAAATTTCTCCAGCTCGGCGACAACCTCACCGGCAAGATGCCGGGGCTCGGCATCGGCCTGGCGGCGGCGCGGGCCGTGGTCGAGTACCATGGAGGCTCCATCCGAATCTCCGGCGAACCCGGAAAAGGCAGTACGGTGTCCGTCACCGTGCCGCTGGCCGAAGCCGCGTAAGCGACAGCGCTTTTCATCGCGGCGGGCCTGGGCTATTTTCGTTCCAGGCGGCATAACCAGCGAGGCGTCCGTATGATACAGGATCAACTCAGCAAATTACGCCTGAAACTCATCGCCATAACCTTGGCGTTCTCGTTTATTCCCCTGTTCAGTCTCGGCCTCGTCCTCTACGATCGCTTTTATGTGACCTACACCGACAAGGTCTACGACAATTTAAGCAACCTGGTGGAGAACAAAAAGGTCACCATCGACCTCTTTCTGGCCGAACGCGTGGCCCAGCTCTCCAATCTGGCCCAGACCGAATCCTACCGCGACCTGTCCCAGGAAGACTACCTGGAGCACATCTTCAGCGTGCTCCAGCTGCACAGTAAATCCTTCCTCGATTTGCAGGTCATCGACCAGAACGGCATCTGCGTCTCCTACATCGGCCCCTACAAGCTGCGCGGCGTCGATTACGGCCACGAAGAGTGGTTCAAAAAGGTCATGGCCAAGGGCATCCACGTCAGCGACGTCTTTCTGGGCTTTCGCAAATACCCCCACTTCAACATCGCCGTCAGCCGCCGCGAAGGCAACCGGACCTGGGTGCTGCGGGCGGCCATCGACTCGGACATCTTCGATTCGCTGGTGCGCAGCATCCATCTGGGCAAATCCGGCGACGCCTTTCTGCTCTCCGCCGACCACGTGTTCCAGACCAAGCCGCGCTTCGGCCACGCCACGTTCGACACCCTCGATTTTCCGGACATTCCCCGCTTCGCCGGCACCCGCGTAAGCAGCCTGACCATCGACGGCCAGACCTCGCTTTTCGCCATGACCTGGCTCAACCACAAGGACTGGCTGCTGGTGATCAAGGACGATCCCCGCGAGGAGCTTTTGCCCGTGACCCGGGCGCGCTGGCTGCTCATCCTGCTTCTGGCCGGCGGCACGCTGCTCATCATCGGCGGGGCGGTGCTGGTGGCCGGCGGCACGGTCAAGGCGCTGATTTCGGCCGAGCGGGAAAAGGCGACGCTCGACGCGTCGCTGACCCAGTCGAGCAAGATGGCCGCCCTTGGCAAGCTGGCCGCCGGCGTGGCCCACGAGGTCAACAACCCCCTGGCCATCATCATGGAAAAGGCCGGCTGGATGCGCGACCTCTTAAGCGAGGAGGACATCAAGGCCAGCCCCAACTTCCAGGAATTCGCCGACGCCGTGAACAAGATCGAGTTCCACGTGCGCCGGGCCAAGGACGTCACCCACCGCCTGCTCGGCTTCGCCCGCCGCATGGAGCCCACCCAGGAGGACATCGACGTCAACCTGCTCTTGAACCAGACCCGCTCGTTTCTGGAAAACGAGGCCAGTTTCCGGGGCATCGCCTTTGTCAGCAACTACCAAAGCGACCTGCCCCGCATCGAATCCGACACCTCCCAGCTCCAGCAGGTCTTCCTCAACATCATGGACAACGCCATAGACGCCATCGATAAAAACGGGACCATCACCGTGACCACGCGGTCCCTGCCCGAATCCGGCGAGGTGGACATCGCCGTCGCCGACACCGGCAAGGGCATCGCCAAGGAAGCCCTGGAAAAAATCTTCGACCCCTTCTTCACCACCAAGAAGGTCGGCGAGGGGACCGGGCTCGGGCTCACCATCAGCTACAGTATCATCGAGAAACTGGGCGGCCATATCCGTGTGACCAGCGAGGAAGGCCAGGGCACCACCTTCCACATCACGCTGCCGCTGCACGCCTGAAACCGTGTTTGTAAAAGGCATCGGCTTTTTTTGAAAACAATGGATTCCAACGGCGGCTGTGCCCTGAAAACGCCGTGCGCACCGCGCCGTGGGAAAAAACTTCAAGCGCGGCAGGGGAGGAACGGATGGGACTTCGCGTACTGGCCGTGGACGACGAGGCCGATTTCATCGAAACCCTGGTCAAGCGCTTCACCTATCGCCAGATTCCGGTCACCGCCGCCGCAAGCGGCGCGCAGGCCCTGGAGCTGATGGAAAGCCAGGACTTCGATGTGGTCATCCTCGACATGCGCATGCCGGGCATGGACGGGATGACGGTGCTTCGGGAAATCAAGAAACGCCACCCCCTGGTCGAGGTCATCATCCTGACCGGCCATGCCTCGGTGGAAGCCGGCATGGAAGGGATGTCGCTCGGGGCTTACGATTACGTGCTCAAGCCCGTGGACTTCGGGGAACTGCTGGGAAAGGCCCGCAAAGCCCATGAACGCAAAAAGCTCAACGAAGCCCGTACCCGGGAGGGTTGATCCGGGCGCTTTCGCGCCCCTTTGGCCCTACACCGTGCTGTCCCCCGCCCTGGCCGGCGCGGCGGTGGTGGCCACCCTGGCGACGCCCCCGGCCGTGGACGTCGCCCTGGCCCTTTTCGCCGGCGCCGTGTGCATCGGCTCGGCCCTGATGCTGGCCCAGCGCACCCGCCGCCACGAACACGAACTGCGCGAAATGGACCTGCGCCTGCTCCAGTCCCAGAAGCTCGCCTCCATCGGCGAACTGTCCTCGGGCATTGCCCACGAGATCAACAACCCGCTGGCCATCATCACCCAGGAGCTCGACCTGGCCCGGGAGCTTCTGGCCGGCGGGCCCTGCCTCGCCGAGGCGGATCTGGCCGATGCCCGCGACAGCCTGCGCGAGATCGCAAGCCAGGTGGACCGCTGCCGCCAGATCACCCACAAGCTTTTGAATTTCGCCCGCAAGATGGACCCTGTGCTCCAGGAGGAGGCCCTGGACCGGGTCATCGAGGACATGGCGCTGCTCGTCGAACGCGAGGCCCGGGGCCGGGACGTGGTCATCGTGCGCGACTACGCGGCCGATCTGCCTCCGGTGCGCACCGACGTGCCGCTCCTGCGACAGGTGATTTTGAACCTCCTGACCAATGCCCTGCACGCCACGCCGAAAGGCGGCTCCATCACCCTGTCCACGCGACGCGAGGGGAAATGGGCCGTCGTCGCCGTGCGCGATACGGGCAGCGGCATTGCCCCGGCGAACATGGACAAGATCTTCGATCCCTTTTTCACCACCAAACAACCCGGCCAGGGCACGGGACTGGGCCTGTCGCTTTCCCACGGCATCGTGGCCCGCCTCGGCGGAACGCTTGTCGCCACGAGCCCGCCCGGGGAAGGCGCGACCTTCACCGTAACCCTGCCACTGTAACGCTACGTCCCTAACCAAACGGAGCCCCCCCATGGCCGACCCCATCCGCGTGCTCATTGTGGACGACGAGGAACGCTTCCGCGACACCCTGGCCAAGTTGCTCTCGCGCCACGGCTTTTCCGTGCGCACGGCCGGCGGCGGCGAAGCGGCGCTCGCCCTTCTGGGCGAGGCCCCCTGCGACGTGATCGTGCTGGACGTGAAGATGCCCGGACTCTCGGGCGAAGAAGCCCTGCCGCTTTTGCGCCAGGCCTGCCCCGAAGCCGAAGTGCTGGTGCTCACCGGCCACGCCTCGGTCGACATCGCGTCGGTCATGATCGCCGGCGGCGCGGCCGATTACCTGCTCAAGCCCTGCCCCACCGAGGAACTCGAAGGCGCCATCCGGGCCGTGTTCGACCGCCGGCAGGCGACAAAGCCACGATAGGCGCACTGCTTGAAATGTCGCTCCAGGTCCTTTACGACACCGCCTTGACGTATTACGTCAAACGTAGCGATATTCGGAACACGCGGATGGCGAAGGCCTGATGAGGGAACGATGATCCAGTCCTTTCGCTGCAAGAAGACAAAGCAATTATTCGAAACCGGCGAGTGCGACAAACAGTTCCGAGCGATCGCGCGGCCGGCCGAGCGGGCGCTCAGACGCCTGGAAGCGGCCCAGGAACTCTACGATTTACGCAATCCGCCAAGCAACCACTTCAAGGCGCTCGAAGGAAAGAGAAAGGGACAGTACAGCATCCGCATCAACGATACCTGGCGCATTTGTTTCACCTGGACCCCATCCGGTCCGGAAGGCGTCGAAATCGTCGATTATCACTAAACATCCCTTTTCCCCCATAGCGTAAGCGCCAAGAGAGGTTCAGTATGCGCACACCGATTCATCCCGGTGAGATATTGGCAGAGGATATGCGGGAGCTGGCGCTCAGCGCCAACCAATTGGCCGCGCAACTCAAGGTGCCCGCCAACCGCATCACACAGATCCTCAAGGGGCAACGGTCCGTCACGGCGGACACCGCCCGACGTCTGGCGCGATTTTTCAAAACCACGCCACAATACTGGCTGAACCTGCAACTGATCTACGAACTCGACCGCGATGCGCTTGAACAGGACAAGACGCTGGAAATAAACGCCATCCAGCCGTTTGACGTGCAAGACGCCCACCCGTCCTCCCTTTAAGAGGAAGAAATGCCTCCGGCGGCCAGGGGGAAACTTTTTGAAAAAAGTTTCCCCCTGGACCCCCTTCAAAAACTTTCAAAGGGGTGACGTAACACGCAAGAAAGGGGGGATATTCTCCATCGTTGGGGGAGATGGTGGAAGGCCCTGAACAAGGACAGGGATGCATCGTTTCTGGCGAAAGGATAGTTCGTTCGGGGGGAACGTTTGCCGGCAAGCCCCAGCGTGTCGTCTCGCGTGCAGGGACATGCGCCATTCGGTCCTGACGCACGGACGGGGCAACAGAACGGCTGCCTAGAGATGAGGACGTGCGGCCGAGGCGGCAGGACGACTTCCGGAGATGGGGCGCGTGACCAGGGCCGGCGGGGGCGGGCAGGTCGGACGCGAAGGCGTATTCTTCAAATATGCGCCGCGCGCGGCTGCCCTGCCCACCCCCGCCGGCCACGCAACCATTCACCCACTCAATCAATTAACCAATCAACGAATCAACCCAGCAACCCACTCAGAAAAAACTAAAAACTATTCGTCCTTGAGCGAACGGGTCATCAACTCATAAACGGCCTCGGACGGGTCCTTGTCTTTATATAAGATGGCGTAGACCTGCTCGCTCAACGGCATGTCGATGCCGAGCTTGGCGCACAGGGCATGGACCGCCTCGGTGGTCTTGACGCCCTCGGCCACCATTTTCATCTCGGCCAGAATGTCGAGGAGCTTTTGGCCCTTGGCCAGGCGCAGGCCGACCTGCCGGTTGCGGGACAGGTCGCCGGTGCAGGTGAGCACCAGATCGCCCATGCCCGAAAGCCCCATGAAGGTCTGCCGTTCGCCGCCCATGGCCTTGCCGAGCCGGCTCATTTCGCTAAGCCCCCGCGTGATGAGCGCCGCCCGGGCATTGCCGCCGAACCCCAGCCCGTCGGCCACGCCGGCGGCGATGGCGATGATGTTCTTGATCGCCCCGCCAAGCTCCACCCCGCGTACGTCCGTGGAGGTATAGACCCGGAAGTAGGACGTGGAAAGCGCCTCCTGCACGTCCTTGGCCGCCTTTTTGTCCTTGCAGGCCAGGGTCACCGCCGTCGGCATCTCGCGGATGACCTCGTAGGCGAAAGACGGTCCGGAAAGCATGGCGAAACGGGGCTTGACCGCCGCCAGGGCGTCCTCGCACACCTGGGACATGGTCATGAGGCTGTCGAGTTCGATGCCCTTGCTCGCGCAGATGATCACCGCGCCCTTGGGCAGGTACTTGAGATAGCGCTGGTAGGCATTGCGGATGAACTGGCAGGGGACGGCGAAAACGAAGTGCTTGACCCCGTCGGATACGGCCGCCGCGTCGGTGCTGACCTCGAGGTTGTCGGCCAGTTTGCGGCCGGGCAGATACCAGGAATTCTCCCGGGTGGTGCGGATCTCGCTCATGACCGCCTGTTCACGCACCCAAAGCCGGGCATCGTGGCCCTTTTTCGCCAGCAGGTCGGCCAGGGTGGTGCCCCAGCTGCCGCCGCCCAACACCGCTATCTTCATGAAATGCGCCTCCGACGGGTACGCCCCCGGGCGTCACGCCTGTTGCGCGCGCCCCTGGCCGGCCCCCCCGTTTCATAATCGCCGATCGCCCGCCCGAAGTCCGAAATATGCCCCCCAGGCGCGACGCCGCGTGGAGTTGCCTCTAGCATACAAAGCCGGTAGAGACAAAGGCTTTCCAACGACGCAAGCGGGAGCGGCCATGACCACGAAAGCGACGAAAATCGAACTGACGGACACCGACAGGGAAATTCTCAAACGGGTGCAGGGCAGCCTGCCCGACTCGGCCACGCCCTATGCCGACATCGCCGCGGCCGCGGGCACGGACGAAGCCCATGTCATCGCCCTGCTCTCCCGCATGACCGAGACCGGGGAGATCCGGCGGTTCGGGGCCACGCTCAAGCACCAGAAGGCCGGGTTCGGGGCCAACGTCATGGTGGCCTGGTACGTGCCCGAGGAAGACGTGGACCGCATGGGCGCCATCATGTCCAAGCGCCCGGAGATCAGCCACTGCTACCACCGGATCAACTGCCTGGACTGGCCGTACAATCTCTACACCATGATCCACGGCCGCAACCAGGACGATTGCCAGGCCGTGGTCGAGGCGCTTTGCCGCGAGACGGGCCTCGACGACTACGCCATGCTTTTCAGCCTCAAGGAACTCAAGAAAGTCAGCATGCGCTATTTTTAGTCCGTTTCCACCCCGGCCGAGGACACCGTTTTCCCGGACTCCCGGGCAGCCCGTCGTTCGGCCATGGCCTTCTTGAATTCCGGCGAATTCACGCGGTTGAGAATCAGCAGATCCTCGAGTTCCAGGGACCGGCGCAAATCGCCCAGGTCGCTTTTGAGCAGCTTGCGGATGGCCAGCATGGTGGAAACCTGCGGCTCCCGGTAGTTGTGGGCGACCTTGATCGCTTCTTCCTCGATGCGGTCGGCGGGCACGATCTTGTCCACGATGCCGAGGTCGAGCGCCTCTTCGGCGGAAAAACGCGGCCATTGGAGCACTTCGCCCGCCTTGCCGCCGCCGAGCAGGCGCGACAGGAAATAGCCGCCGCCGCCCTTGGGAACCGTGCCGAGCTCGGCAAAGGCGTTCTCGAACAACGTCCCCTCGCCCACGATGCGGTAGTCGCACGACAGCGCGCCGTTTAAGTGGAAAAACGAAACATGGCCCCTGTCGGCGTGGATGGTGACCTTGTTGAGGCCGGCCATGGTCACGGTATAGTTGTTGACGAGGTTAAAAAGGCGCTGGATGAGGAAATCCTCCCGCCGCGAGGTCAGGAAGTCGTCGAAAAACTTCAAGGTGTCGCCGGCGCCGCTTGGCTGGTGGGGGCCGACGAAAATGACCACGCTCACCTGGTCGGTATGGGCGATGATCTCCAGGTGATCGAAAAAGGTGTCAATCTTTTTGAGGTCCCGGGCGTGGGTGACGAAGTGGGGCTTGGCCCGCACGATCAGCAGGTTGTCCCGGCGTTCGGAAGAGAAAAACTCGTTGTCGGTAACCAAGCTGGTGGCGACTTCCATGGAAACCTCCTTGCTGGCGCGCGGCGGGAAGCCGTGGTGCCCGGCCGCCGGTTCCCGGCGTCAACCCGCCGGCTTTATTGAAACCTGCCATCGCCGCCACGACCTGTCAACACGACCGAGCCTCTCTCCCGCCGGCAGCCCGAAAACGCCAAAACCCCTTGCTTTGGCCGGGCGAGCCTTCTATCCTTGCTCGAACCCTCCCTAACCTCTGCCGCGGAGCCCTGTTTGAGCGCCCGAAGCCTTGACGCCCTGTTCCGGCCCAATTCCGTGGCCGTCATCGGCGCTTCCGCCGATCCCGGCCATGTGGGCGCGGTGATCATGAAAAACCTGCTTGGCGGCAAGTTCCTGGGGCCGGTCATGCCGGTCAACCCCGCCCATGACGCCATCGCCGGGGTGCTTTGCTACAAGTCGGTGGACACGTTGCCCCTGACTCCGGACCTCGCCGTCATCACCACCGATCCGGACTCCGTGCCGGAATACCTGCGCGAACTCGGCCGCCGGGGCGTGGGCGCGGCCGTGGTGCTGCCTCCGGGCTGGGCCAAGCTGCCGCGCGAGGCCAAGCGCGCCTTAAGCGCCCGCATGCTCGAGGCCGCCGCGCCGTCGGGCCTGCGCATCCTGGGGCCGTCGGGGCTCGGGCTGGTCGTGCCGGGGCTCGGGCTCAACTGTTCCCTGGCCACTTCCGAAGCCATCCCCGGCCGCATCGCCTTTATTTCCCAGTCCGCCTCGCTTTTTTCCGCCGTCCTCGACTGGGCCGGCACCAAGGGCATCGGTTTTTCCCATATTTTGTCACTTGGCGACCGGGTGGACCTCAAGTACGCCGACATCCTCGACTACATGGCCCAGGACCCGCATACGCGCTCGATCCTGCTCTATATCGAGTCCGTCACCGACGCGCGTTCGTTCATGAGCGCCTCCCGGGCGGCGGCGCGCAACAAGCCGGTGCTGGTGATAAAACCCGGCCGCAAGCTCTGGAGCATCTACCCGCCGGAGCCCTCCGAGGGCCGCGACGAGGTCTACGACGAGGCTTTTCGCCGTGCCGGCATGCTGCGCGTGGGCGAGATCGACGCGCTGTTCGACGCCGCCCAGACACTGGCCCGCTCACGCCCCCTGCGCGGGGACACGCTTGCCATCCTGACCAACGGCGGCTCCATCGGCATCATGGCCGCCGACGCCCTGCTCGAAGGCGGCGGGGGACTCGCCAATTTCGACGCCGAGGCCAGCGAGTCGCTTTCCGCCCTGCTCGGCCCCAACTGGCTGCGCCACGGCGTGGTGGACATGAGCTTCGACGCCGCCCCGGCCGATTACGCCGACGCCTTGCGGGCGCTTTTGCGCTCGCCGCACATAAGCGCCGTGCTCGTCATCCACGTGCCCTTTCCCGGCATCTCGGCCGACGCCGCCGCCTCGGCCATGGCCGAGGTGCTGGCCAAGACCAACCGCACGGTGCTGGCCTGCTGGATGGGCTACGACCCGGCTTCGGGCGGGGCGCTGAAGACCCTAAACGACGCCGGCGTGCCCACCTACGAGACCCCGGACCAGGCCGTCTCCGCCTTCGTGCATCTGCTGCGCTACCGCCGCAACCAGGAACTGCTCATGGAGATGCCGGCGAGCCTGCCGAGCGAATTCGCCCCGGACCCGGACTCGGCCAGGGCCGTGGTGGAACGCGCCTTTGCCGAGGGGCGCCTCACGCTGACCGATCCGGAGGCCAAGGAAGTGCTCGGCTACTACGGTGTGACGGCCGTGGCCTCCCAGTTCACCGAGGACGCCGACGACGCCGTGGCCGCCGCCGAGGCCCTGGGCTATCCCGTGGCGGTCAAGATCGTCTCCCCGGACATTCCCCAGCCCTTCGACGTGGGCGGCATCGCCCTGGACATTTCCGGCGGGGAGGCCGTGCGCGAAGCGGCCGAGGCGGTCCGGTCGCGCGCCCTGGCCCATGTGCCCGAGGCCCACATCGAGGGCTACGTGATCCAGGAGATGGGCAAACGGACCGGCGCCCACGAGGTGACCATCCAGGCCCGGGTGGACCCGGTCTTCGGACCGTACGTCATCTTCGGCCAAGGGGGCATCGCCGCCAGGGTGACGCGGGACAAGGCCGTGGCCCTCACCCCGCTCAACATGTCCCTGGCCCGCGACCTCATCTTCCGCACCCGCGTCGCGGCGACGCTCAAGGGCGCGGCCGGCCAGCCCGGCGCGAACATCGAGGGGCTCTGTCTGACGCTCAACCAGATTTCCCAATGCGTGGCCGACCTGGAGCGCATCGCGGCCATCGACTTAAACCCCATCCTGGCCACGCCCGAAGGCGTGCAGGTCATCGGCGCGGCCATCCGGCTCACCCCGGAGGCGCAGCCCAATCCGCACCGCCTGGCCATCCGGCCCTACCCCCGGGAACTCGAGGAGTGCGTCACCCTCAAATCCGGCCGCCACGTCATGCTGCGCCCCATCCGGCCCGAGGACGAGCCGGCCCATTTCGCCTTTTTCAAGCACCTCTCGCCCGAGGACCTGCGCTTCCGGTTTTTCGGCGTGGTGCGCGAGCTCACCCATACCGAGATGGCCCGGCTGACCCAGATCGACTACGAGCGGGAGATGGCCTTTATCGCCACCGCTCCGGGCGACGACGACGCGCCCGAGACCCTGGGCGTGGTGCGGGCCTCGACCCGGCCGGACAACTCCTCGGCCGAATTCGCGGTCATCGTCCGCTCGGATTTGAAGGGCCAGGGACTGGGGCGGCTGCTCATGGAAAAAATCATCCGGTACTGCAAGGAACGCGGCACGCGGGAGCTGACCGGGCAGGCGCTCATGGAAAACGGCGGCATGCAGGGCCTGGCCGACAAGCTCGGCTTTTCGGTGGTGCGTAACTACGACGAGGAAGTGGCGGAAATGCGGCTGCCCCTAAACGATCCCGGCCCCGGGGAGGCGGCCCCCAAACCGCCCGCCAACGCCGGATAGCTCCATGCCGGCATCCGTCCCCTACGATCCCGACGCCTTCGACGACCTGCTTGCCCCGCGCGCCTGCTTCGCCATGCGCCGCGAGCCCGGGCCGCCGCGCCTGACCGTCTGCCTGCCCCATCTGCACCGGGAACACCTGTTCGGCGGCATGGCCTCGGCCCTGGCCCTGGCCGCCCATCTGGCCCCCCGTTACGCGGCCGTGCGCTGCCTCGTGCTCACGCCTCTGCCGGAGGCGTCCGGGCGCATCGACTGCGGCGCGGCCCTCGGTCGACCGGGGGAAGTAGTCGAGACCGTTTCCCTGCATGACGGCGCGGAAATCGTCTTTCACCCGGCCGACGTGCTCCTTTGCCCCAACTGGCGCACGGTGCTCGTCTGGGAGCGGGCGGCCGCGCTTTTCGCCGCCGCCGGTCTGCCCCCCCTTCCCTTTTATTATTTCATCCTGGACTGGGAGCCGGGGTTTTACCCCATGGGGCTCAAGCACCTGGCCGCCGAAGGAACCTACCGCCATGGCGAGGCCTGCCAGGCCATCTTTCATTCCCGGGAGCTGTACCGGTTTTTCGCCGCCAGAAACTATGCCTTCCCAAACCCCATCGTGGTGAAACCCTCCCTGGACGCGCTGCTCGGCGCCGTGCTCGGCAGCCTTGGCGGCAACGTTCCCGCCAGGCAAGGCGAACGCATAAACGTGCTCGTCTACGGCCGTCCCGGACACCACCGCAACTGCTTTCCGGCGCTTATGGCCGTCATCGCCGCCTATGCCGAAGCCTACGGACCGACCCAGGGCCGGCATGTCGCCTTCCTAAGCGCCGGCACGCCCCACGAGGATGTGAATTTCGGCCACGGCACGGTGCTTAGGAGCCTCGGCACCCTGTCCATGGCCGACTACGCCGCCGCCCTGCTCCAAAGCCATGTCGGCATGGCCCTTATGGCCTCGCCCCATCCGTCCTATCCGCCGCTCGAAATGGCCTGCTTCGGCCTGGAAGTCCTTACCAACGCCTATCCCCCGGCCAAGGACCTGTCCCGGGAACATCCGCGCATCCGCAACATCGACCCGACCGACCCGAAACGGGCGGCGGACGTTCTGGCCCAGGCCATCGAGGCGGCCCGGGCGCGCGCCGGCCGGGAGACGCCGATCGTCTTTCCGAAATCGGTCAGCCCGCTTCCCTGGAGCGCCAATTTCCGCCGGGCCGGCCTGCCCGTGCTCGGCATCGGGGAGCCCGCCGCCTGAAAGGCGGGGCGAAGAGCCCATGGACCGCTACGACCTGCGCCAGGCGACCTTTCTGCTCGCCGTCAGCTGCGACACCCTGGAGCGCGTGCGCAATCTCAAGGTCGTGCTGCGCTTCCTGCGGACTTCCTTCGACGCCGGCGTCCATGTTCTCGAAGCCGGCCCCGCGCCCGTGTTCAGGGACCACATCGCCGAGCACCTGCCCCATATCCGCTACGATTTCGTCCCGGACGACAGCCCCTTTTTCTACAAGACCCGGCTCCTCAATCGCCTGCTCGCCGCCTGCGACACCGACGTGGCCGTGGTCTACGACGCCGACATCCTGTGCCACCCGGCCAACCTCCGGCGCGCCTACGCCCTGGTGCGGCAAGGCTGCGACATCGCCCTGCCCTACAGCGGCGTGTGCCGGACGTGCCGGAGTCCGTAATCCCCCGGCTCATGGGGGAGCCCAGGGACTACCCGGGACGCGGGGAACTGCGGGTGCTCTACCCCTTTTCGCCGCGCCCCGCTGGCCCAAGTACGGCAACGCCTTGCGGGGTTTGCCACCGCGCCCGGGCCTTTGCCGACCGGTTCGCGGCCCGGCCCCCTTGAAAGTTTTTCGGGAGGGTGGGGGTCCGGGGGAGGGGAGGGAACCCTTTTTTTTAAAAAGGGGTTCCCTCCCCCGGATCTTCTCCCCTCTATCACGTATACACTTCATCAACGGGCAAA
>NZ_JBLODY010000149.1:0-3180 GCF_047785625.1 Solidesulfovibrio sp. C21 | reverse complement strand
TTCCGGCGTGCTTACGACGCGTTGCGAGACCGGTTCGAGGAGAACAAGGCCGACAAGGAGTACGTGCGCATCCTGCACTTGGCGGCGTCCACGATGGAGGCCGAGGTGGAAACCGCCCTGGAACTCCTCCTTGAGGCCGGCACGCTGCTCAGCGCCGAGGGGGTCAAAAGCATGGTCACCGATGGCGAAACGCTCGCGGCCATGGGCATGGACGCGCCGCTCGTGGACCTTTCGGTTTACGACAATCTTCTGTCCCGACAGGAAGGTTGCATATGACCCAGGAAACCGGCGGCCTCATGATCTGCCTCAAGGCGTTGCATCTTTCGGCGTTTGCCAGCCGCCTCCAAGAGACGACGGCCACGGCCGAGAGCCAGGGTTGGAGCTACCAACAGTATTTGCAGTACCTAGCCGAGCTTGAACTGGAGGACAGACGGCAAAGCCGTATCGAACGTCTCCGCAAGGCCTCCGGCCTGCCCGGGGATAAGACCTTGGCCAGTCTGGATACGGGGGCTTTGCCTGAACGGGTGAAGAAGATCCTGCCCTCCCTGTGTGAGGGGCACTTCCTTGAACGGTCGGAAAACATCGTGGCCTTCGGCCTGCCAGGACGAGGGAAAACACATCTCCTGTGCGCCATCGGTCATGAGCTTGTCCGTTGCGATCACCCGGTGCTGTTCATCCCGGCCTACCGTCTGGTGCAGAAGCTGCTCATCGCCAAACGCGACTTCAACCTGGAAAAGGCCCTCAAAAAGCTGGATCGCTTCGAGGCGGTGATCCTCGATGACATCGGCTACGTGCAACAGGATCGGGAAGAGATGGAGGTGCTTTTCACCTTCCTGGCAGAGCGCTACGAGCGCGGCAGTGTGCTGATCAGCAGCAACCTTGTCTTCTCTCAATGGGACAAAATCTTTAAGGATTCCATGACGACAGCGGCCGCCATCGATCGGATGGTCCACCATTGCGTCATCCTGGAGCTCAACGGTCAGAGCTACCGGAACCAGGAGGCCCAAAAACGGAATGCGGTCTCACCGCCGCGCGGCGATGATGACGGACGCGGGGCCGACCTCAAACCCGATGATCACATGGCTGAGGCCGAGGTGGATGCACAAAAATAGTTGTCGTCAGTGCCCAAGAGTAATTGACGCTGAGCACTGTAGTTGGCCAGGAGAGTCGGGGACAGACGGAGTCCCGTACCAGAAAACTTCACGCTTCCAGATGCCACACGAGCATCCATCCCTTCGATCTTGTAGAATTTCTCATCCAACGTCATAAGCTTCGTGAGATGATTTTTCAGGGTGGTTTTGGGAATATCGAAGGCATCCATAATTTGCTGAGCAGTTTTCCCTTCGGTGATCATGGTACGAAGTTTCATCGCGTCAAATTTCGATGCGACAGGCATGGGTGAGACTCCTTGTGTTTGTTCTTCGGATTTTCATGAGGAAGATAACTTAAATTTTACAACTGTCAACTTAGCGATGTGTTTATTTCGTTAATATGAGTTCATTTTTGAAGATTGAACAAAAAAATATTGGCAGTTTTTGATTCAGCTTTTTTGTCGACGAGAGCTGCAAAATGTCATCAAATGCTTTTTAAAAGCACTGAGCTTGCCGATTCCGACACTGAAAACGAAATTGTGCAGCTACCTGCATCGGCAACACTCTAAAATAACAGGATTTTACTTTTCCACCTGCTCTCTGCCCACCTCAGGCATTTCCTAGTCACCGCCGGTTCACCCCCCTGCCCCATGGCCGCCGCAATGGTAAGGTGCTCCCGCATAAGTTTTTCAGAGGATGCACCCTAAAAGTCCAAACGTCTTAGCTGGAAATAATCGTCTGCGATTTCAAGATATTGTTGTCAACCAGCTTAAAATACACAGAAATTTCTCAGTTTGGCCTTTTGGACATTGCTGACGCATGGTCTGAAAACACCGGCCACCACGCGGACAAGCTACTCATCACCGGAGCCATTCTGTGCTCGTTGATGGAGCCACCCTGGCCCGTCCCATTCCCCACGGGCCGGCATCCCCGGACACCCCTATCGTTCGCGCTACCCTGCCCCCTCCTGGGCGTTTCCCCCAGGACGCCCCCATTGGGCTCCCCTTGGGCCGAACTTCCAGGAAAACCCCGCTCCGGCCCAAAGTACTTTTTCCTTAGCCCCAGTTCCAGCTTTTTCCTTGACCCCGTGACCGACTCCCCGGCCCAGGGTATCCTTCTTCCCAAAATTCCTTCCCCACCAGGAACCAAAGGACACCTTATGCCTCCACAACACCTCGATAATCTCACTTTGAAGGATGAGATCATCAACGCATTTCGGCCGATTGAGCAGCTTTTCAGAATCATGGATACGTCTGGACTCGATGTCGATGGAACGATTATTCGGTGCTACGCCGAAATTGGGTTGGAGCTTACAGGAAAATTTCGTGATCGAATCGAAAAGTTGCTTGGCCGAAAGCAGGAAGGTTCTGAAAATGCCGAAGGATGACAGCTGGAACGTCGTTTATGCCTATTCCCGCGAGCAAGCGATTGCCGATGGCGTCCTGGTCGACGTCACCGAAGCTGCAAAAGCTATCGGCTTCAAGCTCCACACCGTCGTCACGGATCACCTGTTCCACGGCTATGTCGAAGTGCCTGTCGGACTCGAAGGTGAGGGACAATCTATCGCCGGCCGACTCCATGACCTGATGGTTCTGGCGCTGTTTGCTGCCAGGAGAGCCGTGAACACGGACCGCGTCACCTTCAAGGTCGACTTCCTGATGGCCCCAGGACGCAAGGAAACGGTCGAGGTCGTCGCCCATATCGGCCCAGGTGATCACGGGGAGCCCGTCCTGACCATCATGTTACCAGAGGATGATTAGGAAATATAACCAGATAACCAGGAGAAAAGTATGTTTTCGATTTTCGTGGGTTTTGTCTTGGGAGCCATCGTCGTTGTCGTCGGTGCGCAGCTGCTGACCATCCATCCCAAGCCGAGTCGGTTGCGTAGCCCGAAGTAGCCGGGAAGTTGCCGAACCTCGAAGGAAAGCCCGAGCATGAGCAGCTTGGGCTTTTGTTTTCACGGTAAGCGGTCAATCAGGCCCTTCTTACGCCACTTGAGTTTTCTGCCATAGGAAGTCTCACAGGAGGACAACCATGGCAGCATCAGCACCAGAGGCGTGTTCCGAGAAGACGGTGTATTGGGCTGGGC
>NZ_JBLODY010000148.1:0-3552 GCF_047785625.1 Solidesulfovibrio sp. C21 | reverse complement strand
GTTACCATTAGCCTACCCTTCACCGTTGAAAGTTTTGGGGAGGGGAGAGCGCGAGAGGGGAACCCTTTTTTCAAAAAGGGTTCCCCTCTCGCACCCTCTTCCCGCCGTCCCCCCCGGCAAAGGTTGACAGACACCCCGATTTCGGGATTAGTGCCTCGTTTGGCCGCGTCACAGCAACACGCGGCGCATTCCGCCGTTTCGCTTCCGATCCGGCGATCCCCTCTGGAGCGACAACCCATGATGCACGGAAAAAAAGTGGTGGTGGTCATGCCCGCCTACAATGCGGCCTCCACCCTCGAACGCACGTATGACGAAGTTCCCAAGGACATTGTGGACGAGGTCATTCTCGTCGATGATTGCAGCCGGGACAACACCATCGAGCAGGCGCAGAAGCTTGGTCTGCGCTGCTTCCGCCACGAACGGAACTGGGGCTACGGCCGCAACCAGAAGACCTGTTACGCCGAGGCCTTGAAGACCGGCGCCGACGTGGTCATCATGGTCCACCCCGACTACCAGTACACGCCGAAGATCATCCCGGCCATGGCCAACCTGGTGACCAGCGACGAATACGACGCGGTCATCGCCTCGCGCATCCTCGGCGGCACGGCCCTTCGCGGCGGCATGCCCATGTACAAATACGTTTCCAACCGCTTCCTGACCCTGACCCAGAACCTGCTGCTCGGGGCCAAGCTCTCGGAATACCACACCGGCTACCGCGCCTTCTCCCGCAAGGTGCTGGAAACCCTGCCGCTTTGGGAAAATTCCGACGACTTCGTCTTCGACAACCAGATGCTGGCCCAGACCGTCTACTTCGGCTTCCGCATCGGCGAGGTGTCCTGCCCGACCAAGTATTTCGAGGAGGCCTCGTCCATCAATTTCCGCCGCAGCTGCACCTACGGTCTCGGCGTGCTGGCCACCTCGGCCCAGTTCCGCCTCCAGAAGTGGGGGCGCAAAAGCTACCCCATCTTCGACAAAAACGGCCGGGGCCTGTCTAGCAGCCCCAATCCCCCGTACTACAAGGACGAGTCGCCGGAGAACTCCGGTCAGGCCAGCTAAAAGCCGGACCGGCAAGCCCTTTCAGCGTCGTCCCGCGCACATCGAAGGTCCGCCGCAGCCAGTCGGCGAAGCGGCGGACCTTGGCCAAAAACGCCGTCGCCGCTTCTTCATCCGGAAAATGCGGACTGGCCCCGGGCAAGAGTTCCGAGGAATGCCAGAAAAGCGTGATCACCCGGCCGCCGCGCCGGACGTGGGTCCGCACGGCCAGTCGCATGGTGGCCTCGGGCATCCAGACCGGATTGACCCCGAGCGTCCCGGTTTTCATAAATCCCCCAAGCACCGCATTCCCGGCCTTCGGCGGCAGCCGTTTCGCCAGGGCATGGGCCAGTCGCGGCGTTCCCGGCACCAGCGGCACCTGGGTGGTCGGCGCTTCGAGCAGCCTTTTGCCCTCCGGCCCGGCCGGACGCAGCCAGTAGGGATCGGCCGGGGCCAGAAAATGGTCCGGCCCGTTCGGCACATGGCGCAGCGGGGCAACGCTCGAATCGACCAGAAAACCGACCTCGGGCAGCACGGCCATGGCCCGCTTGAAAAGATTCCACCGGCCCATGCGGAACGAAACCGCCGGGGCCCCGGCAAAGGCGGTTACGACCTGCTGGAGCGTCGCCAGCTTGGCCCGGAAGACCTCCAGCGGCATGACCGCCGTGGACACCGGCTCGGGCCAGGGCATGTCGGGAAAAGGCGGCGTGTTCCAGGGATGCAGATGCGCGCCGATCTCGCCGCCGACGCGGGAGACGAGGTCAAGGATCGTTTCCCCGCTGGCCGGGTCGACAGCCACCGGATAGTCGCACAAAAACGTGAGCGGCAAGCCGAAATCCCGAGGCAGGAACGCGAGCTTTCGCAGCCGGGCGATATTGGAAAGCCCCGCCCCCTCCCGGGGGTAGGAACCGGAAAAAAGTCCCTCTTCCTCGACGTCGAGGCTTATAACGACAGCCAGCGGCTTTTTGCCCATACGGTGTACGCTCCCGGCGGCATGGTAGCGGCGGGCCGGAAAATGTACAGCCCGTTTTCCGGGGCCATGGCGCGTCGGCTTCGCATTCCTTGACAATCGCGGTAAATCCTTATCTCAAGAAGCAAACGGGTTGCCCGTGCGTGCCTCCCGGGGACATGCCATGAATAAACGACTTCCTCTTGCCGCCCTTGCCGCGGACATGATCCTGGCCGAGCCGGTATGCCGTCAGGACGGAACACTGCTGTTGCCGGAGCAAACCGTCCTGACCGAACGGCATCTGCGCCTGTTTCCGGTCTGGGGCATCGCTACGGCCACGGTCTGTTGCAGCGACGACGACGCGGCCTGGGCCGCACCGGAGGACACGCCGGAAACCGCGCCGGACAGCCAGGCGCTGGAGGCGGCCCAGGCGCTTTTGCGCCCGCGTTTCGTCCATGTCGACCTCGACCAGCCGGCCATGGCCGCGCTGTACGACCTCTGCCTGACCCGGGCGGCCGGAATCCTTGCCTGCCGTGGCGCGGCCGGCCTGGCCCTGCCCGGCCCGGTGCCGGCGGAGCTGCTGCCGCCCGCGCCGGAAACGCCCGCGCCCGGCCCCATGGCCATCATCGAGTCCGATCCCAAGCTTACCTCGTTGCCCGACGTCTTCGTGCGCATAAACGAGGTGTTAAACGACCCCAACAGCACCGCCCGGGAAGCGGCCGACGCCCTCGGCAAGGACACGGGCCTGGCCGCCAAGCTCCTGCGCCTGGTCAACAGCGCCTTTTACGGCTTCCCGGTCAAGGTGGACACCCTGTCGCGCGCCGTGACCATCGTCGGCAGCCGCCAGCTCACCACGTTGGCCCTTGGCATCTCGGTCATCGCCATCTTCAAGGACCTGCCCAGCGGGCTCGTGGACATGCGCGCTTTCTGGAAGCACAGCGTCGGCTGCGGCGTGATCGCCTCGACCCTGGCCGGCCCCGAGGCCGGGCTCGACGTGGAAAGGCTTTTCGTGGCCGGGCTGCTCCACGATGTGGGCCGACTGGTGCTCTTCCGCAACGTGGCGCGCCACGCCACACACGCCATCGCCCTGGCGCGGCGGGAAGGCATCCTGCTGCGCGAGGCCGAGAAGCGGCTGTTCGGCTTCGACCACGCCACACTCGGAGGCATGCTCCTGCGCAAATGGCGGTTTCCGGAAAGCCTGGAAAAAGCGGTGCGCCACCACCACGGCAACCTCTCCCACATGAGTATGCCCATGCCGGCCCTCACCCACACGGCGGACGCCATAGCCGGCGCGCTCGGCCTGGGCTCGAGCGGCGAAGTCTACGCCCCGCCGCTGTCCCCGGCCGCCTGGGACACCCTGGACATCCCCGTGGATCGCCTGCCCGACATCATCGCCGCAGCCGAAGCCCAGATAGACGATATCATCCGCGTTTTCCTGCCGGACGAGCAGTAGCGGGGAAGGTGGACGGGGAAGATGGAAGAGGATGCGAGAGGGGAACCCTTTTTGAAAAAAGGGTTCCCCTCTCGCGCTCTCCCCTCCCCAAAACTTTTAACGGTTGCAGGTACGGTAA
>NZ_JBLODY010000147.1:0-3571 GCF_047785625.1 Solidesulfovibrio sp. C21 | reverse complement strand
TTTTCCAAAAAAGGGGTTCCCGCCCCCCCCAGCTCCTCCTTCTCCCCTCCCAAAAGGACCTCCCATGCCTGACAACAACATCACAATATGGCCGGCGGAGTTCGGGGCCCAGGCAGCGGTTTGGCTGGCCTGGCCGGGCAATGTGACGGACTGGCCGGGCAAGTTCGCCCCCATTGCCTGGGTGTATGGCGAGATGGTCCGCAAGATCACGGGGGTGGGCCAGAAGGTGCGCCTGCTCGTGCGTGACGGCGCGCAGGAAATGAAGGCGCGGCGGGTGCTGCGCGACGTGGGCGCGGCCATGGAACTGGTGGAGTTCAGAACCGCGCCCATGGACCGGGGCTGGACCCGGGATTTCATGCCGTTTTTCGTGTACCGGGGCGGTCGGGTGGCCGCGGTGGACTTCGGCTTTACCGGCTGGGCCAAGTATCCGGATTATGCAAAGGACAGTGCCGTGGGCAAGCGGGTGTGCGGCGAACTGGGCCTGGAGGTGGTCGTGCCCGAACGCGACGGCCGGCGGGTGGTGCTCGAAGGCGGCGCCATGGACGGCAACGGCGCGGGCGACGTGCTAACCACCGAGGAATGCCTGCTCGACGCGACGAAGCAGGTGCGCAATCCGGGTTTCGCGCGGGCAGATTACGAGGCGGTCTTTGCCGAGTACCTCGGCACGCGAAACGTCATCTGGCTGGGGCGCGGCATTGCCGGGGACGACACCCACGGCCATGTGGACGACCTGTGTCGGTTCGTTTCCCGCGACACGGTGGTGCTGTGCCGGGAGGACGACCTGGCCGACGCCAATC
Organism: Solidesulfovibrio sp. C21; assembly: GCF_047785625.1. Classification (NCBI taxonomy): domain Bacteria; kingdom Pseudomonadati; phylum Thermodesulfobacteriota; class Desulfovibrionia; order Desulfovibrionales; family Desulfovibrionaceae; genus Solidesulfovibrio; species Solidesulfovibrio sp. C21. The sequence continues at coordinate 2,774 of NZ_JBLODY010000147.1, read as the reverse complement.
ACCGGCCCCTGGCCGAAAACCGCGAACGGCTCTCCGGCGCGCGCCTGGCCGACGGCGGCAGGCTCACCGTCATCGATCTGCCCATGCCGCGTCCCCTTGTTTTCCGAGGCCAGCGGCTCCCGGCCAGCTACGCCAATTTCCTGATCACGCCGCGCGTGGTGCTGGTGCCCACCTTCAACGACGCGCACGACCGGCTGGCGCTGGGCATCCTGGCCGAGGCCTTCGCGGACCGCGAGGTGGTCGGCATCAGCGCCGTGGACTTGGTCTGGGGGCTTGGAGCGGTGCATTGCCTGACCCACGAGGAGCCGGCGGGAGCCTGATGCGGCGGCGAGGAGTCGTTTCCGGGCGCGGGCGGGTGAAGCCCGGGCTTATTGCAAAGCCGGCGCGAGGTTCCTAGGAAGCGGCCAAAAGGCAGCCCAAGGCCGTCATCACTGTGGCGATATTGGAAAAATCGCCCACGAACATGCGCCCGGTGGCCCCGAGCGCCAGGGCGGGCACGGCCAGGACCGGAGGCGGCTGCGACTTGGACGACCATTTTTCCACATCCACCACTTCCAGCCGGAACCGGCCGGGCTGGAGCCTGTCGCACCAATCGCGCAACGCCGCTTCCAACCGGCTGTTTCCCGACGTTTTTCCGGCAAGGTATAAAATAAGACTCTCAGGCATGATCCCTCCCCACGAATAACAGCGTCGCGGGCACGACGTGGGCGGTTACTCGGCTCAAATTTTATACTAAATTAGGATAAAATTTCCGTCAATGGCATCTCCGGAAAAAGAGCGGGCCACAAACGGCCCGTTCAGCAATTCCGGTTTGTTGTAGCGGAATTCCCCGCCGTCCGGTGCGGTCAGCACGCCCCCCGCCCCCACAAGCACGGCATGGCCGGCGGCGGTGTCCCACTCCCAGGTCGGGGTCAGGCGCGGATACAGGTGGCCGGCCCCTTCGGCCAGGGCGGCGAACTTGAGCGCGCTGCCCCGGCTGACCAGCCGCACGTCGGGAAAGCGTCGCAGATAGGCGGCCGTCGCGGCATCGGTATGGGACCGGCTGGCCAGGGCGAGAAGCGGCTGGCCGGGGACCGGGGCCACGGCGCGGATGGGCACAGCGTCTCCCCCGGCCACGCGACGGGTGGCCGGGATGCCCGGGCCGCCGCAGTAGAGCGTGTCGGTAACCGGCGCATGGATGACGCCGTACACGGGCCGCCCCGCCTCGATAAGCGCGATGAGCACGCAAAATTCGTCGTTTCGCCGGATGAATTCCTTGGTGCCGTCCAGGGGGTCGACCAGAAAAAACCGCTTGTAGCGTCGCCGCGTCTCGTACGGCGCGACCTTCGTCTCCTCGCACACCACGGACACGTCCGGGTACACCTGGGCCAGGGCGTCCAGGATGATGGCGCTCGAACGCGTATCGGCGGTCGTCACGGGCGAATGGTCGGCTTTTTCCGCAACGGAAAAACCGCTGTGGTAGATTTCCAGCACGGCGTGCCCGGCCAGCCGGGCGATGCCGCCGATGGCGGACAGATCGAGATCGCGCATGCCTGCTCCCTTTCCGTTGTCTGGGCCGCTACCTATGAAGTGAGGGGGCGGCTGTCAATGCCCCGCTCTGTTGCATTTCCGGTGCCGCGCGGCTATGAACAGGCAGTTATGCCATGTCCAAGCGGGGGGTCTGTCGTGAGCGAAGCGGTACGGGTTCTTCTGGTCGACGATGAGGACATCTACGTGGACACGCTGCGCAAACGCCTGGCCAGACGCGGCCTGACGGTGCTCACGGCGGGAAGCGGCGAGCAGGCGCTGTCCATTCTAAACGAAAACGAAGTGGATGTGGTGCTGCTCGACGTCAAAATGCCCGGCATGGACGGCATGGAAACGCTTTCCCGCATCAAGCAGGCCCATCCCCGGGTGGAAGTCATCATGCTGACCGGGCACGCCAATGTGGACGTGGCCATCCGGGGTATGGAGCAGGGCGCGTTCGACTACCTGATGAAGCCGGCCGAAATGGACGACCTGTATTACAAAATCCAGGACGCCTACCAGAAGATACAGCTCGCGGACAAGGCGTAAGGCGACATACGGCCATGGACGACGCTCCAGCCCGCCGTACGGTGCTCATCGTCGAGGACGATCCGCTGTCGGCCCGCGTGGTCGAAAAAATCCTGGATCGCCTGGGCTACGGCGTGTGCGCCGTGATCGAGACCGGCGAGGAAGCCGTCGCCGGAGCCGAGGCCCATGCCCCGGACGTGGTGCTCATGGACATCAACCTGGCCGGGACCATGGACGGGGTGACGGCGGCCAGGGCCATCATCGAATCCCTGGGCGCGCCGGTCATCTTCCTCACGGCGGCCGTGGACCGCGAGATCATGGACCGCGTGGCCGCGACAGGCGCCGCCGGCTACATCCAAAAGCCCGTCAAGCTGCTCGACCTCAAGGCCAACCTGGAAATGGCCATCACCCGCCGACAGCGTGAGCGCCCCTGCCCCACCGACGCGGCGGCCCAGCTCTATCGCCGGCTGCTCGAAGCCGTGGGGCACGCCTTCGGCCGCCCCTTCGCCGTGGTCGATCCCGACGGCCGGGTCTTGTTCGCCCATCCAGACGGCCGCCTGGCCGGAGAACTTTTCGCCGAGGCTTTCCCCGGACAGCCGCCGGCCCCCACCGAAACGGACACGCCCTGCCCCGACGCCTCGGGCCGGCCGCTGGGCTGGGTCCGGTTGTTGGGGAGCGAGTAGGAGAAGGAACCGGGGGAGGGAACCCTTTTTTGCAAAAAAGGGTTCCCTCCCCCGGAC
>NZ_JBLODY010000146.1:0-3579 GCF_047785625.1 Solidesulfovibrio sp. C21 | reverse complement strand
CGGGAGGGGACGCGGACGCGAAGGCGTATTCTTCAAATATGCGCCGCGCGTGGCCGCGTCCCCTCCCGACGGCCAGGCAACGGACGAAATGAATCAAACGAGTCCCATATTGGCTTTGCCTGGAAATAGCGCCACCCAGGGACATTGGCCTGCCACCTTTTAAAATTGATAATAAATTAAACTTGTTATTTTTACGCTCTTGAGGATTGATATGAATCGATTGCCAGGAGAACCGCCGCCGTTCGACCCGGATGCCGTGACGGTCCTGGACTTGGTAGCGGCCCATCCGGCCACCCAGGACGTTTTTCGCAGCTTCGACGCGATGGCGGGCTGCTGTCTGCTGTGCCAGGGGCTTTTCGAGACGATAAACGGACTGGCCGCGCGTTTCGGCCTTGACCGCGACGCGCTGGTGCATGATCTTACCATGGCAATCAACAAGGAAAATCCATGAGCATCGAACTGGTCAAGACCGTCACCGCCGCCGGCTGAGCGGCCAAGATCCCTCCAGGGGACCTGGAGGCCGTCTTGCAGGGCTTGCCGCCCGTAACCGATCCTCGCCTGCTGACGGCTTCCGGCGTCAACGAGGATGCGGCAGTGGTGCGCCTTCCAGACGGCCGGGGGCTGGTCCAGACCGTGGATTTCTTCACCCCCATTGTCAACGATCCCTTCAAGTTCGGCCGCATCGCGGCGGTCAACGCCCTGTCCGACGTCTACGCCATGGGCGGCACGCCGCTTTCCGCCATGAACATCGTATGCTTTCCCATAAAGACCATGGAACGGGAGGTGCTGGCCGAAATCCTGCGCGGCGGGCTGGACGCCGTTCTGGAGGCCGGGGCGGTCCCGGCCGGCGGGCATAGCGTGGAGGACCCGGAGGTCAAATACGGCCTGGCCGTATCCGGGCTGGTCGATGCGGGCGCTTTCGCCACCAACACCGGGCTTGTGCCCGGCGACATCCTTATTTTGACCAAGCCGCTCGGCACGGGCGTTTTGGCCACGGCGCTCAAGGGCGATTTCGGCGATCCGGTCGTGCTCGAAAACGAGCTTTTCACCTGGGCCGGACGGCTCAATGCCGCTGGTGGCCGGGTGATCCGGGAACTTTCGCTCAAGGCGGCCACGGACGTGACCGGCTTCGGCCTGGGCGGCCATCTGCTGGAAATGGCGACCGCTTCGGGCGTTGCCGTGGAGATCCGGCTTGCCGAGGTTCCCTTCCTGCCCCAGGCCGTTGAACTGGCCGGGCTGGGAATGCTGCCGGCCGGCAGCTTCGCCAACCGGAACTACTGTGCCAGGACCGTTTCGGTGGCAAGCGGCCTCGATCCGATCCAGTCCGATCTGGTCTTCGACGCCCAGACCTCGGGGGGACTCGTTCTGGCCGTGCCCGAGGCGAAGGTCGCGGCGGCGCGACGGATGTTGCTCGATGCCGGCGATCTGGCGGCGGTGGTCGGCCGGGTGGTCGCGGCGCGCCCGGATATGGCGCGGCTGCGCATCGTCTGATAGAGCCTTCCGGCAAGGAGAGATCGTTTATGCGCTACGACGTTGTGTTCCATGTCGATGAGGACGCCGCCCATCTCGATGCGGCGCTGACCAATATCCGCAACTATTACGCCGCCCTGCCCCAGGAGCGTTTCACGGCCGTGCTCCTGGTCAATGGCCCGGCCATCAAGCTCATGGGCGCGGACGGCGCACATGCGCAGGCGCTCGCCGAAGCCGCCGGGTTGGGGCTCACAGTCCGCGTCTGCCGCAATGCGCTGCGGCATTTTGGCCTTGCCCCCGAGTGGCTCTGCCCGGTGTGCGAGATCGTGCCGGCCGGCGTGGTGGAGCTGGTTGCGCGCCAGGCCGAAGGCTATGCCTACATAAAACCGTAGTCGCCGTCCCATGGACTACCTGACCCTGTGCTGCATCGCCAAAGACGAAAACGCCTTCATTGTCGAGTGGGCGGCCTACCACGCCATGCTTGGCGTCGAACGGCTCGTCATCTACGATAACGGTTCGCGCATCCCCCTGGCCGAGACCCTGGCCCCCTACGCCGCGCATCTCCCCTGCACCGTGGAAACCATTGCCGGCCCGGCCCGACAGCTCGACGCCTACGCCCATTGCCTGAAAACGTATGGTCCGGGCACGCATTGGCTTGGATTCATCGACGTGGACGAGTTTTTGCTGCCGCGCCGGGAAGACGACCTGCGCCTGCTCCTGACCGATTTCGAGGACGCTGCCGGCCTTGGCGTCAACTGGGTCATGTTCGGCTCCTCCGGCCATGAGACCCCGCCCGGGCTTGTCCTTGAGAACTACACCCACCGTTCGGACTACGCCGCCCCGGTCAATCTCCACATCAAAAGCATCGTCAAGCCTCACGCCGTGCGCGCCCCCCTGTCCCCGCACCATTTCGCCTATACCGAGGGAAACGGCTGCGTGGGTGAAGGTGGTTTTCCCCTGCCCGGGCCTTACGGACCGCACCACAACGACCGGATACAGCTCAACCACTATTTTTTCCGGTCCCGTCAGGATTTTCGGGAAAAAATCGAACGCGGCCGGGGCGACATGCCAACGAGCGCCTTTCGGCACAAGATGGCGGATTTCGACTACCAGCTGCGGCATTACACCATCCCGGACCGGGACATGGAGCGCTTTGCGCCGCGACTGCGGGAGCATTTGGCTGGGAACTGGCCGTCTCCGGCCACTCCCGCCGACTGGGAGGCGGACAGCGAACGGCTGCGGCTGCTTTTGGAACGCAACCGCCCGGATCTGGCCGAATCCCTGTCCCGGGCGCTTGTGGCCGCCCATGCCGCAAATTCCGGGGCCTGGAGCCTGCGCGCCCTGGCGTTGGCGCTCTGCGGCCGGCACGGGGACGCGCGCGAGGCCATGGCCCGCTCGTTTCGCATCGAGCAGACCGTCGAGAACATCTATCAGCTCTTTCGCATCCAGACCCTGGCCGGGGACGCGGACGAGGCCCGGCGCACGGCGCGGTACCTGCACTGGCGACTGAACAGCGTGGACGCGGAACTGCAAAGCGAATGCGCCTGGATTCTGGAGGCGATCCGATCGGTGCTTTAACCGGCCGCAGGTCGCTCCAAAAGAAATGAACTTGGGTGAACAAACACCAAAAGCCCGTCGCGGCAATCCGCGACGGGCGAAAAGGCGTAACAGACGAGGCGAAGGAAGCGCCCTAGGCCTGTTTGGTTTTGTTGACGGCGGTGGACAGGCGGGAAATGTTGCGGGCAGCGGTCTTCCAATGGATGATCTTCTTGCCGGCAGCCTTGTCCAGGGCCTTCGTGGCGGTGAGCAGCGCGGTCTCGGCGGCGGCGGTGTCGCCACCGGCCAGGGCCACGCGCACGGCCTTGATGACGTTGCGCACGCGGGTCTTCACCGCCCGGTTGCGAGCCCGGGCCAAGAGGCTTTGACGATGCCGTTTCAGAGCGGATTTATGATTGGCCAAGGATCGTTCCTCCGTGTAGTGTTCGCTGAAGCAGAATTACTTATGCGAACTCGTTTAATGCGTCAAGAAAAATATTGGACAACAGTGTGTGTTCCGGGGGAGGGAACCCCTTTTTGCAAAAAGGGGTTCCCTCCCCCGGTCCCCCACCC
>NZ_JBLODY010000145.1:0-3810 GCF_047785625.1 Solidesulfovibrio sp. C21 | reverse complement strand
CCTGGGAAGGCGCGGAGCGCATGCGGCGGGCTTGCCGCGAAGCGGCATGCGCCGGCGCATCGGCCCGCGCCCCACACCCGTGCCCCCCGTCAGGGGGGTCCGGGGGGCCCTCGGCCCCCCGGCGGAGGGGTCCAGGGGAGGCGGCGCCTCCCCTGGCCGCCGGAGGCCGCACCGCCGCCGCCAGCATCATCCCGCTCCTCTGCGCCTTCCTCATCCTCTGCTTCGCCGCAACGGCGATGGCGCTGGAAGTGCCGAAGCTCACCGGGCGGGTAAACGATTACGCCAACTTGCTTTCGCCCCAAACAAAGGCGAAGCTCAATGCCGAGCTGGCCGGTTTCGAGCGCACGGATTCGACCCAGGTGGTGGTGCTGACCATCCCGTCCCTCGAGGACGAGTCTTTGGAGGAGTATTCCATCAAGGTGGCCGAGGCCTGGGGCATCGGGCAAAAGGGCAAGGACAACGGCGTGCTGCTGCTCGTGTCCAAGGGCGACCGCAAGGTGCGCATCGAGGTGGGTTACGGCCTGGAGGGGAAGCTCACCGACGCGCTGTCCGGGCGCATCATCGCCTATGCCATTGTGCCACAATTCAAGACCGGCAATTTCGACGCCGGCATAATGGACGGCGTTTCGGCCATCATGCAGGCCGTACGCGGCGAGTACAAGGCCGCGCCCTCCCATAAGGGCAAGGGGAGCGACGACAACGCGGTGTTCGGTCTTTTCATTTTGGCCATCATCCTGACTGCCGTATTATCCGGGCTTCCGGCCCCGGCCCGGGCCGGCATCTTCGGCCTGGCCATGCCGGGTGTGGGAGCGCTTTTCGGCCTGGGGATCGGCATGCTGGCGCTGTTGTGCGTGGGCGGCGTCGTCCTCGGGCTGGTCGGGCCGTTTCTTTTCAGTTCCGGCCGGGGCGGCGGCGGCGGTTTTTTCATCGGCGGCGGGGGCGGCGGCTTTGGAAGTGGAGGCGGCGGCTTCTCCGGGGGCGGCGGCGGTTTTGGCGGCGGCGGCTCGTCGGGAAGCTGGTAGGAGGCTCTCATGCGTCATCTGGTGAATGCGTTTTTGCCCGCCGGGGACCGGGAAAAAGTGGTGGGCGCGGTGCGCGCGGCCGAGGCCACGACATCGGCCGAGATCGTGCCCATGGTGGTCGGAGCCAGCGATTCCTATCCCAAGGCCGAGCTGGCCTGCGGTCTGGCCCTGGGTCTTGTGGGCGGCGTCCTGTGCGCGCTGGTCTTCGGCACGCGCGGCATGTGGCTTTTCCTGCTTTATTTCGGCCTGTTCGCCCTGGCCGGATTCCAGGCCGCCAAACGCCTGCCCCCGCTCAAACGACTTTTCGTTTCCAAGCCGCGTGCCAGCCACGAAACGCTTGTCGCGGCCCAGGCCGCCTTTTACGCCCAGGGGTTTTGCGCCACTCCCGAACGCAACGCCCTGCTCATCTACATTTCCGTTTTCGAACGGCTGGTCTTCGTGCTGCCCGACACGGGCCTGGCTGGTCGGATCGATCCCCGAATCCTCGAGGCGGGGACGGCCGCGCTTTCCGCGGGCATCCGGCAGGGACGCCCCTGCGAGGCGCTGACTGCCGTCATCGGCGATCTGGCCACAGCCCTGGCCGCGCTCTATCCGCCGCGCCCCGGCGACGCCAATACGCTCAAGGACCTGATCCTGCTCTGATCCGCTCCATTCCCGGACATTTCCTTTTTTCAGGCCAAGGCGTTGCAATCCCTCGCGCCTGTGGCATACTGCCGGCAACTATCACTATGACCGTTTCAAACGGGTCATACGGAGGACGTATGGATCAGTACCACGAGCCCGTTGCCGAACTCTCGCCCCAGGACCGGGATTTCGTCCGGGCGCTCAACAGTGTCAAGGAAGAGCTGGAAGCCATCAACTGGTACCATCAGCGCGTGGCCGCAGCCACCGATCCCCAGATCAAGGCCATCATGGCCCACAACCGCGACGAGGAAATCGAACACGCCGTCATGGGCCTGGAATGGCTGCGCCGCAACATGCCGGCCTGGGACGAGAACATGCGCACCTACTTCTTCACCAGCGGCGACATCACCGCCCTGGAAGGCGCCGCCACCGGCGGTGAAGGTGGCGGTGGCGCGCCCGCCGGCAAGGCGACTTCCGGCGGGTCCCTCGGCATCGGCAGTCTGAAAGGAAACCGTTAAGCACCGTTACGGGAGTACGCCATGGATATCTTGAAACGCGATCTCGCCCCCATCACCGCGGCCGCCTGGGACGCCGTGGACAGCCGCGCCCGCCAGACGCTGACCAGCATGCTTTCCGCCCGCCGGGTGGTGGACGTGACCGGTCCGCTCGGCTGGGAATACGCCGCCGTGCCGCTCGGCCGCATCGACTACAGCCATCCCCAATCCGTCTCCGGCATCACCTACGGCCTGCACCAGGTCAAACCGCTGGTCGAGGTCAAGGTGCCCTTCACCCTGGACATCGCCGAAATCGACAATGCGGCCCGGGGCGGCAAGGACATCGATCTGGCCGGCCTCGACGAAGCGGCGGAAAAACTGGTCCGGTTCGAGGAAGAAGCCCTCTATCACGGCTTCGCCCCGGCCGGCATCAAAGGCCTGTCCGAGGTCTCCAGCCAGTCGCGCATGAGCGTGGGCGGCAATCCCGAGGACATCGCCGAGGCCGTCTCCAAGGGGCTTACCGCCCTGCGCAAGACCTCGGTGGAAGGCCCTTACGCCCTGGTGGTCGGCCCCGAGATGTGGGTGGCCCTGTCGGGACACGTGCGCGGCTATCCGCTGTCGCAGTACCTCGAGACCATGCTCGGCGGCGAAGTCATCGTCAGCCCCTTTATCGAGGAAGCCTACCTGCTCTCGACCCGGGGCGGCGACCTGGAGATGACCCTCGGCGGCGACATCGCCATCGGCTATTCCTCCCACGACACGGAAAAGGTGGCGCTCTTCTTCCTGGAATCCTTCACGTTCCAGGTGCTCGACCCCACCGTGGTGGTGCGGCTGGACCGGAATAAATAACAGGCCCGCTTTTGCCTGACGGCAAAAGGGCCCACCGCCGTTTTCGGCCGTGTCTTCACGGATACGGCCGGAAACGGCCCCGCCCCTTCCCCGCCCCTCCGGCTCCCCGCCGGACCGCCCCGCAGCATCGCCGCCAAGCCCGTCCGGGCCATAGCGCAGGCCTTCACGACACTTTTTTGTAACAATCCGCCATGATGCGACCCCCCAAATATCTTTCCAACCGCCTGATATTTCACCATAAAATCGAAAAGTGTCTTTTTTCTCCGTACTATCACGGCTTTATTGTTTTCGTGTTTTAATACGTTTAATATACTAATTTATTTAATGTTAAAAATAACAATACTTACACGAAAAAAATAATTTGCGTGTGAGTTAAAAATGCCTTATCTCTTTCCTCACGAGGACACAGTTTTTCGGCAGGAAGGCGTACGGCATCCGCCCCTCCCCGCAACACCATAAACGCAAGGAGAATCCCCATGAAAGTCAGCGCCCGCAATCTGATCCCCGGCACCGTCAAGAAGGTTTCCATCGGCATGGTCAACGCCGAGGTCGTCATCGAAGCCGCTCCCGGCGTCGAGATCGTTTCCGTGATCACCAAGGAATCCGCCGAAGGCCTGGGCCTCAAGGCCGGTTCCAAGGTCAAGGCCATGGTCAAGGCCACCAGCGTCATGGTCGTGACCGACTAACAGCATTACCGCGCCAGCCAAAAGCCCGGCCGCCTCGTGAGAGGCGGCCGGGCTTTTTTTATGGGGGCAGGAGAGGGAACCGGGGGAGGGAACCCTTTTTTGCAAAAAAGGGTTCCCTCCCCCGGACCCCCACCC
>NZ_JBLODY010000144.1:0-3839 GCF_047785625.1 Solidesulfovibrio sp. C21 | reverse complement strand
CTCCGGCGTCACAACAGGGAAAAGTTTTTGGGAGGGGAGAGCGCGAGAGGGGGACCCTTTTTTCAAAAAGGGTCCCCCTCTCGCCCCTTCCTCTTCAAATTCAAAAAAGGGTTTCCCTTTCGCGGGGCAACCCCTGTCGACACGACTGACGCTCCGCGTTATCGTGTGTTCAAGGCGCGAATTGCGCCAACCTTCAAGGACGCGCTATGCCGCTTAAATCCGATTGCTGCCCACTGGCCACGCCGCTGTTACTTACAGGCCTCAATCCCAGGGAACGTCTGCACAACATCATCGGTGCGGCCCCGCCGGCCGTGCGCACGGCCATCGCCGACCTCATGCTTTCCATCAAGACGTCCCTGGACGTGTTGCCCGGCCTGGCCGAAATTCCGGACCCGGACCAGCCGATTACAAGCTGGGAGTCGCTGTTGACCGCCCTGACCTCGGTGCGTCGGGAACTCGACATCGTCAAGGCCCACAAGATCGAGGGCCTCACGCGGGCCAATCCCGGTTTCGTCCAACTCGAATACCGTTGCGGCAAGCTGAAAAAGGCCCATGACAAGGCCGCGCTCATGCTGGAGATCCTCTACGAGCTTATAAACGCCGGCCAGGATTTCCAGACCGCCGCCGAGATTCTGGAGCAAAGCGCCGAGGTGCTGCTCAAGGAGCTCAAGGGCGACCTCTACGTCTGCCGGCTGCACGACGAGCGGGGCAACTGGGTCAACATCGCGGCCAACACCCACACCGGCCGGGCCACGCCCATTTTCGTGCGCTTCATGGAAGAGACGTTGCCCCACCATCCGGTCATGCGCTCCGTGGCCGATCCCGAGGCACTCTTTGTGGTCTCCAACAATCTGCACGGGCCCGAGCACGGCGGCGAATCCATCGACTGCGTGCCGTACCTGGAGGGATTTCGCTGCCGGCTGGTGTTTTTCCTGCGCGAACCGGCGGGCAAGGCTTTCGGCCTGATCATGCTGTATTCGAAGAAGCCCAGGTTTTTCGACCGCTACGAATCCGATTTCCTGGCCGACTGCGCCCGCATCGTGTCCCTGACCGTGGGCCGGCGCATGGAACTCGGGCGCGACGCCCTGGCCAAGGCCGCCGGCGGCATGGCCCATGTGGGCAACAACGTGCTGGCCATCATGAAAAACGCGGCCGAGTTGATTCTGGAGGAGGATGAGGAGTTTCTCGACAACGAGGACGACATCGCCACGGCCATGATCGCCGAGGCCATGCAGCTGGTGCCCGGGCCCTGGCCGCCCCTGGGGCAGGCCGCCATGCGCCATCTGTTCGGCCTGGCCGTGGAGCGCATCGATGTCGAGAAGAAGATGCAGTACGTCAACCTGATCGTGGAAAACATCAACCGCCTCAAGGGGGCCATCGCCAACCTGATCAAAGCGGTGGAGAAGCCGATTCTCATGCCCTATGTCGGCGGTGAGGAAGTGCTCGATCTCGAACCGGAAAAAGACGGGGGCGACAACGCCTGACGCTCTCCGTTGGTCACGTCCCTGAAAACGGAAAAAAGTTTTTTGGAGGGGAGAGCGCGAGAGGGGGACCCTTTTTTCCAAAAAGGGTCCCCCTCTCGCACGCTTTTCACTTCCTTCTCTTTCCCCTCAGGCGTGGACGTCCGGCAGGGCGCCGATTTCCGCCTTGGTGGCGGCAAGCGTCACTTCCCCGTCCTTGTAGCCGGAAACCAGCCCGGCCGGGATCTGGACTTCGCGCGCGCCCCACAGATGGCCCTGGCGCAGCAGCAGATGGGTGATGCGGCCGGAATGCTTGTCCGCCAGCACGCCGTCCACCCGGCCTACCTTGCCGTCGCTGGCCAAAACGGTCTCGTGGCCGACCAGGGCCACGGAGCCTTCCGGCGTGGCCGGATGCTCCACGCTCAAACTGGCCGGAGACAGCGGCAGTTTCACGTGCTCGTCCTTGGCCAGTCCCAGGAAAAACATCGGCGAGTAATAGTCCGTCTGGATGTATTCCCGGCATTCCGACGCTTTTTTGCGGGAAATCGACAGGTACAGCGCGCCGTCCTGGGTCTTGGCGATGTATTTCTCCGCCACCAGCCGCAACGTGTTGGGCAAGGCCTCTTCCCGAAGAACCACATGGGTGGCCCTGCCCGTTTCCGGGTTGACGATGACGCGTTCGACGCTTCCGACGAGCCCGTCGGTTGCGTGAACCGGGGCGGAGAGGGCAAGGTCGATAGCCTGTTCAGGCATGGGCGAAGCCTCCATGAGCGGGTTGTTGCGGCCAAATTCCACGGCGTTCCTTGCCGTGTAGCCTCACCGGGTATAAGGAAAACGCATGGCTGGTCAAGCCGTGCACGATCCTTCCGCTCCCGCCGCACTTCCAACCGCTCGAGGGACCCATGGCGCTTTTCATTGTGATTCTGCTTGGCACCTGTCACGCCATCGGTGTCGCTTCGGCGGCCCGGGCGCTTTTCACCGCCCGCTCGCCGCAAGGCTCCATGGCCTGGGTCATGGGCATGATCACCTTTCCGTACGTGGCCGTGCCGCTGTACTGGGTGCTCGGCCGCAACCGTTTCCAGGGCTACGTGGCTTCCCGTCGCGAAGGCGACAGGATGGTCGGGAGGCTGGCCCCGGAGATCGACCAGTTCAAGGCCTTTCCCGATGCCTCCGCGCCGGGGCTGCCCGGGTTTTTTCCGGTCATCGAGCGGCTGGCCGAACTGCCCTTCACCAAGGGCAACGCCGTGGAGCTTTTGATCGACGGGCAGGCCACCTTCGACGCCATTTTCGCGGCCATCGACGCGGCCGAGTCGTATGTGGCGGTCCAGTTCTTCATCATCCGCGACGACGAGATCGGCCGGGCCCTCAAGGACCACCTTGTGGCCAAGGCCCGGGCCGGCGTGGCCGTGTACGTGCTCTACGACGAAATCGGCAGCCATTCCCTTGACGCGGCCTATATCGACGGCCTGCGCCAGGCCGGGGCCGAAGTGTCGGCGTTTAACACCACGCTCGGCTGGCGCAACCGGCTCCAGCTCAACTTCCGCAACCACCGCAAGATCGTGGTGGTGGACGGCAGGACGGCCTTTGTCGGCGGCCACAACGTCGGGGATGAATACATGGGCAAAAGCCTGCGCTTCGGCCATTGGCGCGACACCCACGTGCGCTGCCAGGGGCCGGCGGTCACCCTTGTCCAGCTCACCTTCGCCGAGGACTGGTACTGGGCCACCCGGACCACGCCCAAGCTCGACTGGGAACTGCGCCGCGCGCCCGACGGCGACATGCCCGTGCTGGTGCTGCCCACCGGGCCGGCCGACGACATCGAATCCTGCGACCTCTATTTCTTCCAGTCCATCGCCGCCGCGAAAAAACGCCTCTGGATCGTCAGCCCCTATTTCGTGCCGGACCGGGAAATCATCTCCGCCCTGCAACTGGCCGTGCTGCGCGGCGTGGACGTGCGCATCATGCTGCCCCAAAAGCCCGACCACAAACTGGTCTATCTGGCCTCGTTCTCCTACCTTTCGGACCTGGAGACCCTGGGCGTCAAATTCTACCGCTACACCAACGGCTTCCTGCACCAGAAGGTGATCCTGGTCGACGACGTCATGGCCTCGGTCGGCACGGCCAACTGCGACAACCGCTCCTTTCGCCTCAATTTCGAGATCAGCATGGCCGTGGCCGACCCGGCGTTTATCCGCGCCGTCGAAGCTATGCTCCTGACCGACTTCACCTTCTGCCAGCCCGTCAGCGCCGACGACTACGAGGAACGCTCGTTTGTGTTCAAGACCGGCGTTATGCTCAGCCGCCTGCTCTCGCCCATTTTGTAGGAAGGAAAAGCGCCGGGGGAGGGGACCCCTTTTTGAAAAAAGGGGTCCCCTCCCC
>NZ_JBLODY010000143.1:0-3878 GCF_047785625.1 Solidesulfovibrio sp. C21 | reverse complement strand
CCCCGGCCCCCCCCCTTTCCCTCAAAAACTTTTAGCGGGGTAATTATGGGAGACAATTCCCTTATGGGAAATGCTACTGCAAGACGGCGTCACCGAGGACCGCCAGTTGCTCCACAATCTCCCTGTCCGCTTCGAGAAAAGGTCTCGATGCGCCCTCCTGCGGCGTCAGCCATTCCATTTCCTGGCCTTCCAGGGGCTTGATTTCGCCCTCGTAAGCCCGGACATGGAAAAAGTGCAGATGCACCGCAATATGGAGGTAGGCATGCTCTTTTTCCTTGAAAAAGGCAATTGCGGTGGGGGTTATGTCCAATTCTTCACTTAATTCCCGCATCAGGGCGGCCCGGACGGATTCGTCGGGCTCGACCTTGCCGCCGGGAAATTCGTACTCCCCGGCCATGGGTTTGCCTTCGGGGCGCTTGACCCCCAGATACCGGCCATCCTTCCAGATGATGCCGGCAACGACCGTCACGTTTTTCGGCGCACAGTTCATGCGGACTCCAGCAAGGCGGCCCGTCGGGCCTCCAGGTCGGCGATTTCCTCTTCCAGGACGGCCATGCGGGCGAGCAGTTCCTCGCTCGCATGGGACAGGGTCCCGTATTCCTTGCTGAGCTGGGAAAAAAGCTCACGCTTCGCATAGGTCTCGGGATCGGCCATGACGGCCTCCATCTCGGACTGCTTGGCGAGAAGCGCTTCCAGCTCGGCCTCGAGCTTGTCGTAGGCATCACGTTTGGGCTTGATGTCGCGGTAGAGCGTGTTTCGCTGCTCGGCCACGCGGCGCTTGCGTTCCTTGTCCTCCTGTCGGGAAGCCTTGGTGGGTGAGGCTTTGGCCGGCTCCGCGGCTTCGTCCACGAGGCAGGCGTTTTCCTGCGTCTGCCCGGCCTGGGCGGCCTCGTAACCGGCGAAGCCGTCTTCATAAACGGTGATGCCGTCCTCGCCAACGGACCAGACCTCGGCCGCCACCTCGCGCAGCAGATAGCGGTCGTGGGCGACCATGAGGATGGCCCCCGAGTACTCGGAAAGCGCCCGCACCAGCGCTTCGCGGCTTTCCAGATCCAGGTGGTTGGTGGGTTCGTCGAGAACCAGGAAGTTGGCCCGGGCCGAAAAAAGCCCGGCCAGCACCAGCCGCGATTTCTCGCCGCCGGAAAGCTCGGACACCCGCCTTTCCCAGTACTCCTCGCCCAAAAGGAACAACCCCAGGATGGAGCAGACTTCCAGATGGGTGGCCCTGGGGCCGGCCATGCGCTTCATTTCGGACATGACCAGGGCGTCTTTTTGCAGAACCTCGGTCTGGTGCTGGCTGAAATAGCCGAGCTTGACGCCCGTGCCGAGGAGGACGCGGCCGGCAAGGGGCTTCAGCGCCCCGACCACCAGCTTCAAAAGCGTGGTTTTGCCCGCGCCGTTGTGCCCGACCAGCGCCACTTTCTGGCCGCGAAAAAGCTGAAAGGTCAGCGGCGGCCAGATCGGGTCCCGGCCGGGATAGGCATAGGCCAGATCGGCGGCGGAGGCCACGGTCTTGTCGGACTTCTCGGGTTCGGGCAGGGTGAAATTGAGGGTTTTGGCCCGCACGTCCGGCCGCTCGTTTCGAAGCGCCGCCATCTCCTTCTCCAGCTTGTCCACGTTTTTGAGCTTGCTTTGGGCCTGCCGGGCCTTGGTGGCCTTGTAGCGAAAACGGTCGACAAAGGCGCTGTGCTGCTTGATCTTGTTGTCGATGGCCGCGGCCTGCCGCTCCCACTGCTTGTCCATCTCCTCGCGCCAGACCAGAAATTCGGAAAAAGAGCCGGGACGCCAGATGGGTTTGATGTCGCCCGTAAAAAGCGTGTGCGTCGCCACCCGGTCGAGAAAAATCCGGTCGTGGGCCACGAAAATGAGCACCCCGGGAAAGGCGCACAAAAAGGATTCGAGCCAAGCCACGGCCTCGAGGTCCAGGTGGTTGGTGGGCTCGTCGAGAAGCAGCACATCGGCCCCGGCCGTCAGCACCCGGGCCAGCTTGGCCCGCTCGCGCCAGCCACCGGAAAGGGCGGAAATGGGGGCGCTCTGGTTCTCCTCGCTAAACCCCAGGCCCGTCAGGATCGTCTTGGCCCGGTGCTCGGGATTGTAGCCCAGCGTATGCTCCAGGCTCGCCTGCTCGTGGGCCAGCGCCTCCATGGCGGCCTTGTCCCCGGCGGCGACCGCCGCGTCGTAGCGGGCCCAGAACTCCTTCCACGACGGCAACGCGGCCATGACCCAGGCGAGAAGTCCCATGCCGAGGTCGGCTTCGTCCATGTCCTGGGCCACGTAGCCCAGGCGCGCGCCGGTGGAGAGCGCCACCTTGCCGCCGTCGGGTTCGGAGACCCCGGCAATGAGTTTCAGGAGCGTGGACTTGCCCGCGCCGTTTTGACCGACAACGGCCAGCCGCGTGCCACCGGGAATCTCCAGGGAGAAATCCTTGAACAGATCGCGGCCGCCGTAGGACTTGGAAAGATTTTGCAGACTGACTTTGGCCATGACTTCCATCAAAACGCCCGCATTCGGGGCGAGAAAGGTCGAAGAAGACGACGCGTCGCCGGATACGTCGCCAGCAACGCGCAAGACGCGCCGCCTGCATACGCAAAAAAAGCCGGAAGAACCAGCCCCGCCGCAGCAAAAAACACGCACGGCCAGGGCCGGCCCTCCCGGACCCTTGCAAAAAGGCTCGGCGGTTAGGCCAGCCGCTCCACCACCAGATCACCCATGGCCTTGCAGCCAACGAGCGTCTTGCCGGGTTCCATGATGTCGCCCGTGCGGTAACCCTCGGCCAGCACCTTGGCGCAGGCCGCCTCGATGGCCTCGGCCGCCGCGGTCTGGTCAAAGGAATGCTTGAGCATCATGGCCACGGACAGGATGGTGGCCAACGGATTGGCCTTGTCCTTCCCGGCGATGTCCGGGGCCGAGCCGTGGATGGGCTCGTACAGGTCCGGATTGCCTTCGCCGAGCGAGGCCGAGGGCAGCATGCCGATGGAGCCGGTGATGACCGCCGCCTCGTCGGACAGAATGTCGCCAAAAAGGTTCTCGGTCACGATGACGTCGAACTGGGACGGATCGCGCACGAGCTGCATGGCCGCGTTGTCCACGTACATGTGCGACAGCTCCACATCGGGATAGTCCTTGGCCACTTCCAGGACCACGGCGCGCCACAGGCGCGAGACGTCGAGCACGTTGGCCTTGTCCACGGAACACAGCTTGCCCCGCCGCTTCCGGGCCGTCTCGAAGCCGACCTTGGCGATGCGGCGCACTTCGTGCTCGCTGTAGACCATGGTGTTGAAACCCACCTTCTCGCCGCCGCGCTCCTCGATGCCGCGCGGCTCGCCGAAATAAGCCCCGCCCGTAAGCTCCCGCACCACCATGACGTCAAGGCCGTTGCCCACGATGTCCGGGCGCAGGCAGCAGGCGGCGGCCAGCTCGGGGAAAAGCTTGGCCGGACGCAGGTTGGCGAAGAGCCCGAGCGCCTTGCGGATGCCGAGCAGGCCCTTCTCCGGACGGATGGCCGGATCGAGGGTGTCCCACTGGGGCCCGCCGACCGCGCCCAAAAGCACGGCATCGGCCGCCTTGCAGGCGGCAACAGTCTTCTCAGGCAACGGGCCGCCCGTGGCGTCGATGGCCGCGCCGCCGATCACCGCCTCGCTAAAGGCGAACTCCAGGCCATGCTTCTTCCCCGCCGCTTCCAACACTTTCATGGCCTCGGCCACGATCTCCGGACCAATGCCGTCGCCCGGCATCACACAGATATTGTAACGCATTTCCAAGGTATCCTTGCTGTTGTCACCAGGGGCTCCGCCCCTGGACCCCGCCGAGGGGCCACGGGCCCCCCGGTCCCCCCTTCCTCCGGCTGGCGCTGTCCTGGACGGAGAACCGTCCAGGAC
>NZ_JBLODY010000142.1:0-3944 GCF_047785625.1 Solidesulfovibrio sp. C21 | reverse complement strand
GTTGGCGGGACGCGAAGGCGTATTCTTCGAATATGCGCCGCGCGCGTCCCGCCAACCGCCCGCCGGCCAGCCAAAGGAAGAGATCGAACCGACGCCGTTCGACGCCGTTGTTGGTTTTGGCGGGATACGGCGCTACACCGTCGCAACGGCACGGCAACGGCCTTTCCGGCCATGGTGCCGGTGCCGGTTGCCGTTCGGTTCGAGCGAAAGAAATTTGTCCCCTCCCTTGAAAAAGGGTGAGGTCAGCGGTTGTTGGCCGCGTAGAGGGCCGCCACACGGGCGGCGAGGCTATTCTCTTTTATTCGGCGCATGGGGGGCGGGGATTGCTGCGCCTCCTCACGCGGGCTGCCGGCGGCTTCGGGAAAAGAGCCGTTGGAAGCGATGGCCGTGGGCGCCCGCACCGTGGAGGCTTTGGTCGTGGCCGCCAGCGGGTCGGCCAGCTTGAAGGGCGAGGCGAATCGGTAGCCGCATTCCGGACAGGCCATGAGCATGCCGCCGATGCCGGCGGGAAAACGAAGCGCCTGGCCGCAGCCTGGGCAATGACGCACGGGTCCCTCGGACATCCGATCCTCCGATGCAGGACGTACTGCAAGAGAAGTACCTGCAAACCCGTGTCTGGTTACAGGATGGCGTGCAACAAGGGAAAGAAATGATGGAACAGCTTGTATTTGATGATTTTCTCAAGGTGGATATGCGCGTCGGCCGCATCCTGAGCGCCGAGCCGCTGCCCAAGGCCCGCATCCCGGCCTACAAGCTGACCATCGATTTCGGCGAGCTTGGCGTCAGAAAGTCGAGCGCCCGCGTCACCAATCTCTATGCCGCCGCCGAGTTGCCCGGCCGGCAGGTCATCGCGGTCGTCAATTTTCCGCCCAAGCGCATCGCCGGTTTTTTGTCGGAAGTGCTGGTGCTCGGCCTCGACGGCGAGGGGGGGGGGGTGCTGCTCGCTCCCGAGCGCGAAGTGGCCCTGGGACAGCGTGTATATTAAAGGGCATGCTGGGAACAAAAGGAGAGGGGAATGCGGCTTTTGGTATGGGGAACGGGATCGCGGGCAAAGGAATTGGTTCCGACGTTGCGAACCGGTGCGACGGAAATCGTGGCCTTTATCGACAGCTTCGATTCGGGTGGCAGTTTTTCGGGAAAACCGGTGCTTGCCCCCGGTCAGGCGGCGGCCTTGAAAGTCGGCTCCGACTACGACAAGATTGTTGTCGCCAGTTGTTTTGAAAAGGAAATCCTGGACAGTGCGGAATCCCTCGGATTTCCCCTGTCCGCCTTTCTGCCGGAATGGTTTTTCCATTTTTTGCGCTACGCGGGGCGGCTCAACGAGGAGCAGCTCGTCCGGCTTCTGGCCGTGCCCTGGTGGTACCATGCCTTCGAGATACTCCCCGGGATCATGACGCCCGGCATCTGCTCCTACAAGCCATATCTGCTCGACCATCCGTTGACGCGGGAGGTCTCCGGCAAAAAGGTCCTGGATATCGGTGCCTGGGACGGTCCCTACACCTTGGAGATGGCCCGGCGTGGGGCGCGGGTCACGGCCTTCGACATTCAGCCCCCGGACCATAGCGGCTTTGATGCGATGCGCGACTTAAACGGCATCGACGCGGCGCATTTCTGCGAGAGCGTCTACAATCTCGATCCGCAGCGGCACGGCCGGTTCGACGTCGTGCTTTTTTTCGGCGTCTACTACCATTTGCGCAGTCCCTTGCTGGCCATCACCAACATCAATGCCGTGCTGGAGGATGGCGGGCTGGTCTTTGTGGAAGGCGCGGTGCTCGAAGGCGCGTCCACTGTCGACGCTTTTTGCGCGGACAATGCGGACAGGATCGCGAATGTCGCCGCCATGCCCATGGCCTACTACGTCAAGGATATCTTCCAGGACCACTGGAGCAATTGGTGGGTGCCGAACATGGCCTGCCTGCGCCATTGGTTTACGTCCAGCGGCTTTGCCGTGGAGCACGAGGCCCTGTTCGAGAACGACTCGCGCGGCTACCTCATTGCCCGCAAAGTGGGTCCCGTGCCCCCGGAACACGCTGTGTTGGAAGGAGCGCGTTCATGATCCGCATGGCGGTGGGAGTGAACCTTCGCCTCTCTCGTGTTTCCCTTTGAAGGGGGCCCGGGGGGAATTATTCCCCCCGGCGGTGGGGTCCAGGGGAGGCAGAGCCTCCCCTGGAGTCTTCGCTTCTCCACCGCAGTAGAAACGCCAACACGGCGTCGCGGCAGGCTTCGATGGAGAGGTGTTCGGCGTCCACGACGCATTCCGCCTTCGGGTCTTCCTCGAAGGGCACGTCCACGCCGATGACCTGCCCCAGGCCCGGGAACTGCCGGCCGGTGGTCTTTCGCAGCATGGCCTTGGCGTAGAGTCCGGCCATGACCAGCCCTTCGGGGCGGGCCGCTTCCCGGGCCATGGCCGTGGCCAGGGGGCAGCGGATGTGCGCCTCGGCGAAGCGGTCCATGAGCGAGCGGGCGTAATCGCGCATGGCGCGTTTCGGGGCGGAGGCGTCCATGAGGATGTAGTCGTGGCCGCCGGCGCGGTACAGTCCGGCCGCCTCCTCGGCAAGGAGCCGGTAGGCCGATTCGCGTTCGGCCTCGCTGTAGGTGGGCTTGGGGAAGTAGGCCTTGCGCCGGGCATCCATCTCCAAATACGCCACGCGGGAGCCGCCGAGGGTCAGCGTTTTTTCCACGGCCCGGGCCACCGCGCTTTTGCCCGATCCGGGCAGTCCCGTGAACCACAGCGTGGCGGGCATGGTCACCTCATGTACCGGTTGAAGTCCTGGCAATCGAACCGGTCGTCCTCGAGCACGTTGACGAGAAAACGCAGGAGTCCCTTGCGCACCTCGGGCGGATGGCCGGGATACCACTGGGGCGAGGCCACGACCAGTCCCCGGAAGACGTAGAACGGCGCGATGACCGAAAAGATGTCGTCGTCGCCCGACTCGCGCAGGTACGTCTCCCAAAACGTCATGTACAGCCGCTCGAAATCCCCGGCGAGCCTCGGTTCCTTGTAGAGCCCGAACAGCACATAGTTGAGGCTCATGGTGGCCACATCGTCGGCCGGTTCGCCCCACTGCCCCCGGCTGCGGTCGAGCACGGCGAAGTCGCGTTTTGCGCCGTCTTCCTGGATCAGCACGTTCCAGGGGTGGAAGTCGCCGTGCACCTCGCTTAAGCGGTGGGTGTAGCCGCGAAGCTTCCAGCGCCAGTCGACCACGCGTTTTTCCAGGGCGCAAAACTTTTCCGGTGGGAACAGCTCGTACGGATGCGGGTAGGCGTCCACCAACCCGAAGATGCATTCCGACGCGCCGATCAAATTGCGCACCCGCCGCAGGTACAGGTCCGCGTCGTCCTTTTTGACGGCGTGCACCCGGGCCAGCCATTTGGCGAATTCCCGGGCCATGCGGACATCCTTGTCTTCCAGGCCCGTTTTCTGGATGCGTTGCAAATCCAGATAATAGTCGTACCCTTGGGCCATTTCGCTGAGGATGAAGAATTCCTTGGGCGCGGCCACCGGCACAAGATTGTCGTCCCGGTCGAAATAGCCCAGGCCCATGGGCCGCACGTGCTTTTCCATGCGTCCGCCGGCCTCGTACTGGAACATCAGGATGGCCGCCCGGTCCCAGTAGAACTGATGCCCGTACTTGTCGCCACGCATGATGGACAGCACGCCGTGGCGCACCGCGCCGTCGACTTCGAAATCCAGGCACACCGGCTTGCCGTAGCCGAATTCCTTCATGCCCTGGCCGCCCGCGCCCATGGCGCATACGCCGATAAGCCGCGCGCCGTCGCCGAATGCCTCGCGTAAATAGCGCTCCACAGCCTCGGGCCGCACCACGATGGGCGTCTTCTCCTCGGTCCCTTTGCGCATGGCTGGCTCCTTGGGGGAAAGTGGTGATGCTGCGGGGGGAGGGGACCCCTTTTTGAAAAAAGGGGTCCCCTCCCCCCTGCACCCC
>NZ_JBLODY010000141.1:0-4032 GCF_047785625.1 Solidesulfovibrio sp. C21 | reverse complement strand
TCCCTGTCCCCGTCAAAAAGTTTGGGAAGGGGAGAGCGCGAGAGGGGAAACCCTTTTCAAAGGGTTTCCCCTCTCGCACCCTCTTTTTTTCTTTCCTCCCCCTCCCTAAAATTTGATGGCGAAGGAGCCGTAGACCGTGTTGCCCAGGAAGGAATGGCTGGCGCCGAGGTCGTGGATCCATTTGGCCATGAGCATCAGGTCCTTGCCGCCGACGGGCATGGTGTAGGTGACGGCCGGGCCGATGCCCGAACCCGAGGACTCGAACGAGCCCATCTTGGCCCCCGTGCCCGAATCCGGCGTGGTCTGGGCGAGCAGGTAGCCCACCGCGCCCAGGCCGAAGCGCGGGGTCAAGTGGTAGGCCGCGGTCCAGTCCACGTGCAGCTGGTTGCCCGAGAGGTAATGGGTGGAGATGTTCTCGGTGTTGATCATGTAGCCGGCGTTGACCGACAGTTCGAGCTTGTTGTCGTGCAGCCAGGTAAAGGCCACGTTGCCGTCGAAGGTGGCGAAGTTCATGCCGAGGTTGGTCAGCTTGTGCTTGTTGTAATATCCGGTCGGCAAAAAGACGATGGGCATGACGGCGATGTGGCATTCGCCGAGGTTCCAGGCGGCGATGACCGGCATGAGGAAGATGTCGGACAGTCCGCCCCGGTCACCGCCCGCGCCGTACGCGAGATGGTGGGGCGTATCGAGCCCCGTCGCTGCGGCCCGGGTCGTGTAGTTGGCCGCCATGTCGCCGGTGATGTGCTCGTTTATGATCACGGGCACGCCGACGCCGATGCCGAGCAGGCCGTTTATGGCCGGCACGTCGAACATGTAGGACATCTTGGTGAGGTTGAGCACCGAATGGACCTTAAGTCCGGCGTAGGCGCGTCCGCCCTTGAGCGTGCCGTCCATGTGGTAGGATTGGTGCAGGGTGTCGTTGCGCAGGTAGAAGCCGGCCTCGGGGATGTAGCCCATGAGGAAGTCGCCGTAGGCTCCGGGAATGTAGTGGCTAAGCCCCCCCTCCACGGCCGCCGCCCGTCCGGGGGCGAAGAGGACGAGGCTCAGGGCGAGGGCCAGGCACAGGTAGCCGGGCAGGGGACTGCTGGGGCGGCGGGAGATGTGGTTCATACTGGGCCTCTGCGGGTTGCGGATGATGGGTTCGCGCGGCGGGGGACACGTACCCGCCGCGCAAGCGGGCCTGGGTTATTTTACGGCTTTGGCCTGGGCCGTGACGTCGGGATAGTCAGCCGGGATGTCGATGGGCAGGGTGGTGATGCCCGCTCCGGCTTTGGCCAGGGATTCCTTGACGTCCACATAGCGCCAGTTCTTGTCGTTGTAGGTGCGGAAGTAGAAGCGCCCGCGGGCGGTGTCGGCGGCAACGGTCCACTGGGTATAGTCGAACAGCGGGCCTTGCGGGCCGTTGTCGCGGACCGCGCCGTAGGGGATGTCCACATTGCCGATGATCGTCATGACCAGGGCCAGCCCGGCGTCGGCGCCGGTCACCGGCTTGGCCGCCTGGGTGAGCGCCACCATGCGCAGGAAGCGGTTGGGCGGGGTGAAGTCGCCGGGAAGGCCGAGCATGCCCGAGCCCTGGCCCGTCGGGTCCACCTTGAAACCGCTTACGTCGATGGGCTTGGCGTTGACCGCCGAGAGGTTGACGAAATTACCCAGGTAGATGCGCATCCAGGGGAAATCCGGGGAATTGGTCAGCACGCCCAGCGGATTGTCGTAGATGTGGCATTGGCCGTTTTGGTACTCGATGACGATGCTCGCACCGCTGGCGTCATGCACGGTGTAGTGCATGGGCACCGGCCCAACGGTCACGCCGTCCAGGCTTTCCGGCCCCTGGCACACGATGACGTCTTTCATGCCGGAACGCACCTCGGCCACGGTGGCGAACCGGGACAGGATGTATTTGACGACATCGAAATTGGAGATGGTGTGGGCGGCCTTGCTTTTGTTGTAGGACGGGTAGCCGGCATAGCCCGGGAACAGCAGCCCGCCGACCACGAGCCCGGCGTCGTTCATGCCGTCGCAGACAATCGGCTTCCCGAAGGCGTCCATGCCCACGACGCCGTGCGTGCTCTTCCATTTGAGCCCGCCGAGACTGCCGTCGGGCAGGATGCCGGCCATGGGCGTGTCTTTGGGAATGGTGATCACGCCGCTGTGGAGTTGCTGGGCGTATTCCATGGTCCGGGCGTAGAAGACTTTGCCGTCCGTGGTCTTGATGCGAATGCTGGTGCAGGCCGAGACCGGGGGAACGGCCAGCAATAACGACAGGCCGACGACGACGAGACAAGAAAGGTACTGTTTCATACGACATCCTTTGTAACAGGGTGTGTGCAATCAGTGAGACGGTTTGGGAAAACAGGGAATGTCGGAGCTTATGGTTTTCTATCCCAAGTGCGCGATGGGGTAAAGCGACGCTTTGCCGACGAGGCGTCCTTCGCATTGACCACGCGCCCCGGGGGACGCTAAGGGTGTCCCACGGTCATCCCGGCCTGATTCCCGTTTCGCCGTTCAACCCAAGGAGGCCTTTTCCATGCTCCGTCGTCTCGCCGCATCGTCCTGCCTTGCCGTGGCAGCCTTGTTGACCTTTGGCTGCGCCGGTTCCGGCCCCAAATCCGACAATGTGCCCCAGAAGGCCCTTGATGCCGACTATCAGGATTGCGAGTCCCGGGCCTATGTGTCCACCGCCCTGATCAAATCCGCCGGTGAGGCAGCGGACAAGCAGGAGGCAATCCTCGACGCCTGCATGAAGGAAAAGGGGTACAAGGTAAAATGACGCCGCCAGTACAAAGTCCGCTTGCGCCCAAGCCCGTGTCCGCCAGCCGGGTGGTCATGCCCCAGCGCATGCTCCCTCCGGACGCCAACCCCGCCGGAAACGTCCACGGCGGCGTCATCCTCAAGTACATCGACACGGCCGGCGGCATCGCGGCCATCCGCCATGCCCGCTCGGCCGTGGTCACCGCCTCCATCGACCGCATGGACTTCCTCAAACCCGCCTACATCGGCGAGGTGGTGACGTTTATGGCCTCGGTCAATTTCGTGGGCGCCACCTCCATGGAGGTGGGCGTCCGGGTGGAGTGCGAAAATCCCATGACCGGCGAGACGCGCCATGCCGGCTCGGCCTATCTGACCTACGTGGCCCTGGATGCCGAGCGGCGGCCCCATGCCGTACCGCCGCTCGTTTTGGAAACCGAGGACGACCGCCGCCGCAATCGCGAGGCCGCCGCCCGCCGCGAAGCCCGGCTGGCCGAACGCCGCCGCGAACGCGACTCCCAGCGCCAGGGGCGCGGCGAATAACTCCCATAGAGGTGCATTGTGGCCGAGACTATCGACGATTTGACCGTCAACTACGAGGAAGACGAGGTCCTTTTGACCAAGGAGCTGGACAAGGTGATCCTGACCCGTGGGGCCTGGACCACCATCTTGTTCCGGTTCGTCCAGTGGGACCCCAAAAAGGACGCCTACGGCCCGGACCGCTACGCCATCCGCCGCTACAAGAAATCCGGGGACACCTATCGTGTCCAGTCGAAGTTCGCCATTTCCAGCCGGGACCAGGCGAAAAAGATCATCGACGCGCTGGCCGGCTGGGTTGAGGCTCCCGAAGGCGAGGCGTGAGTTTCTCGGTTGCCGTGCGCGCCCTGGCCACCCTTGCCGCCTTCGCCCCGGCGGGCGGGGAGACGGCAATCGGACCGGGCGAGACCATCGCGGGCCTGGCCGGCCGGCTGGGCCTGCCCTTTGACGCGGTCGGGACCGTGCTCCTAAACGGTCGGCCGGCCGAGGCGGATACGCCGCTTTCCCCGGGCGACACCGTCTCCTTCGTGCCCCCCATTACCGGGGGCTGATATTGACTTTCCCAAAAATATAACTACGTTGCCGCCTCCGCCGACAACAGCCGGGGGATGCCGCGCTTTGCGAAAGGGGCCTCTCCTTTTTTTCAAGGACCTTTTCCCGAAATGGGGAATGCCCTCTCCGGCGTCACAACAGGGAAAAGTTTTTGGGAGGGGAGAGCGCGAGAGGGGGACCCTTTTTTCAAAAAGGGTC
>NZ_JBLODY010000140.1:0-4140 GCF_047785625.1 Solidesulfovibrio sp. C21 | reverse complement strand
TATGGAACATAGGCACTCCTTTTGAGGGGGGAGGAAGGTTCCGTCCCTTCCTCCCCCCTCAAAAGGAGTGCCTATGTTCCATATCGTGGTATGCGGCGGGATTGTGCCTGATCCGTTGCAGACGCTGGAGCCGGTCAAGGGTCCGACCGGCTGGGGACTGAAAAACGAGTTGATGTTGCCGTCCATTCTCGATCCCTGGGCGGCCTGCGCCTTGTATGAGGCGGCACAGCTGGCCAAGACGGCGGCCGGCAGCAAGGTCTGGCTGGTGTCTCTTGGTCAAAAGGCCAAGTTGCAGCAGGTGATGATGACCGTGGCCCAGAAAGCGCCGTTCGAGCTGGTGGTGGCCGACGGTCCGGCCGGCGGCTTCATCGATTCTTCCGAGGTGGCGAATGCCCTGGCCGTGGCCATCGAGGGCATTGCCGGGCTGGATAAGTCCAGGCTGCTTCTTTTCGGCGGCTGGATGTCGGCTTCGCGGGGCTCCGGCTCGACGCTCCAGATCCTGGGCGAAAAGCTCGGCATCGTGGACCAGTTCCAGGGCGTGGACAAGCTGACGGTCGGCGCGGACGGCTCGCTCGAGATCATGGAGCGCGTCGAGGGCGGGGCTTATCAGGTTTCGACCTGCGCCGGCGCGCCGGCGGTGCTGGGCTGGGCCACGGGCGAGCTGCCCGAGCCGCCCAACAACCCGCAGGTGGGCATGGCCAACATGCGCCTTGTCATGCCGGCCCTGCAAAAGGCCAAGCCGGCCGCCATGGACGCCGCCGCCATTGACTACCAGTCGGTGGCCGTCCCGGCCCAGAAGCGCGACACCCGCGTGGTCAAGGACACGCCGGTCGAGGACATCGCCAAGGAAATCATCGCCTGGATCGAGAGCTAAGGGCTGGAGGCACCACTTATGGATACCATTCTTTTTCTTGCCCATGCCGAGGCTGACGGCAGCCTGTCCGCCGCCTCCCTGGAAGCCCTGACCGCGGCCAAAACCCTGGCCGAGGGCCTGGGCGCGCCCTACTCCGTCGGGCTTTTCGGCGCGGATGTTGCCGCTGCCGCCAGCGCCGTGGCCGGCTGCGGCGCGACCGCCATCTACGGCGTGTCCGGCGAGGCCTTCGGCGTTTCCCGCTACGCCACCGACGTCGCCGCCATGGAGGCCCTGGCCAAGGAGGCCGCGGCCACCATCATCGTGGCCACGGACGATTCCCGCGGCTCCCGGGCCGTGCCCGGTCTGGCCGCGCGCCTGTCCGGGCGCATCGACGCCCACGTCACCGGTCTGGCCGTCAAGGACGGGAAACCCGTGGCCACGCGCGGCTATTACCGCCAGCGCATGCAGGCGGAGCTGACCCGGGCCGCCCGGCCCTGGTGCCTGACCGTTTCCGCCGGCTGTTTCGCCGCCTACGACGGCGCGCCTGGTCAGGCGTCCGTGACGGCGGTCGAGGTCCCGGTCAGCGAGGCCATGACCCGCACGCAGCTCAAGGCCGTCATCGCCCCCTCGGCCGACGAGCAGACCATTCGCCCCGACGCCAAGCTCCTTTTCGTGGCCGGCGCGGGCTGGACCAAGAAGCAGGCCGACGGCGCGTCCCATGTGGCCGATGCCGGCGAACTGATCCTCGGGTTCCTCGGCCGGTCCAAGGCGTCGCTCGGCAGCAGCAAGTCCCTGGTGGACATGGGCGGCGACGGCGAGTCCGTGCTGCCGTTTCTCACCCACCTGCATCAGGTCGGGCAGACCGGGGCCACGCCGCGTCACCCCAAGGGCCTGGCCACCTGCTGCCACGGCGAGGAGCCGCACGTGGTCGGCTGGCGGTTTGTCGGCGAACGCCGGGCCGTCAACCTCGACCCCTCCTGCGGTTGGGCGCAGGGCAAGGCCGACGTGCTCTACGTGGCCGACGCCTTCGCCGTCATGAAGAAGATCAATGAGTTGTTAGGATAGGGGAGAGGAAGACGGGGAGAGCCGGGGAGGGGACCCTTTTTTGAAAAAAAGGGTCCCCTCCCCCGGACCCCCACCCTCCCCAAAAACTTTCGATAAGGGGATATCCTTCTGCAAGGGAGGGTATCCTTTTTTTATTGGGGAGTGAGAGCGCAGGCGCGTTCGCAGCGGTTGCGCATGGTGTCGGCGGGAAGGTTCAGGTGCGCGGCCACGCAGGCCTGGCACAGGGTGGCGGGCTTTGGCAGTCCCGCGTTCTTGGCGTTTTCCACCACCATCGCGAAGACCGCTTCGGCCAGATCGGCCCGGGCCGGAGCGAAGTCGGAGGTACGCGAGTACGCGGCCGGGCTGGCCCCGGTGCGGTCCTTTGTAACGACGAAAAGAAGCAGCCCCAGAAGGGCCGAGACGAGCACGATGGTCTTGACAAGGCGCATGATGTTTCTCCCGCGTTTTGGCCTCGGCCCGTCCTTTACGGCGGGCCGGGCGTGTGCCATAGGCCAGAAAAGCTACGGACTGGTTGTAGCCCGCCTGCGGGGAAGCGATCCAATCGCAATGTCGGAAGAAGTCCTTCCGAATCCCTGAAGGGAAAACGACGCCGGGAGGGGCGTTGTGGAATACTACCATCTACGGACCTTCGTGGCCGTGGCCGAGGAAGAGCACCTGACCCGCGCGGCCGAGCGCTTAAATGCCAGCCTGCCCGCGGTGAGCGCCCATGTGCGCGGCCTCGAGGAGGAACTCGGGGTGCCGCTTTTCACGCGTACGCCAAAGGGCATGCGCCTGACGGGCGAGGGACAGGCGCTTTTGACCGAGGCCAGACGCGCCCTCGATGGTCTGGACGCCGTTCGGGCCAGGGCCGGCAGCCTGCGCCGGGACGTCACGGGCGTGGCCCGCATCGGCCTCAACAACGAGGCCGGGCGCATGCGCGTGCCCGAAATGCTGGCTGTTCTTTCCCGCCGCCATGCCGGGGTGGAAGTGCATCTGACCGATTCGAGTTCGGCGAACATTCTCGATAACGTGCGTCAGGGTAAGCTCGATCTGGGCTTTATCTATGACAATATCATCGAGCAGGGGCGCGATGTCGTGACCATGCCCTTGGAGAACGTGGACATGGCCGTGGTCGGCCCCACCTCCTGGGCGGACCGGGTTTGTCTGGCGGACTGGGAAACGTTGGCCGGGTTGCCCTGGGTCTGGTTTTCCCAGCGCTGTCCGTTTCAATATTTGCTGGAGGCTTGCTTCTCCTGCCGTGATCTGCCGCTCAACAAGGTCATGGTGGGGGACAGCGACGCCACGTTGCGGACCATGGTCGCGGCCGGCATCGGGCTGACGCTGCTGCGTCGCGACGATGCCCTGGAGGCCGAAGCGGCCGGGGAAGTGTGCCTGTGGCAGCGGGAAGGGCTGACCCTGGGGTTGTCCCTGATTTATCGGCGGGAGAAGGCCGAGGATCGGGTGGTCGCGGCGGTGGTCGCGGCGGTGTCGGAAGTCTGGGGTTTGCCCGGACACCGACGGTAACGCGGATTTTGTTTTTTGCGGGAGAGGGAAGTGATGCGTGAGGCGGCGGTGACGCCTGATCGGGATTATTTTTTCTGGCGGGTCGCGGGCGGCATGGTTGTGCTGGTGCTGGCCCTGTCGATCCTGGTGTTGGCCCAGTCGGGCTATCAGGATGAGGGCGCTTTGCCCGACGAATCTTTTACGGGAAGCGCGCTCGTCCGTGCCGACGGCAGTCCGCAAGGCTTGACTGCCCCGGTGCCGGAAAAGGCGCGGCCTTGATCCGGCGGCCGGGGAACCACGCGGTGCCCGCGTCTCGCAAGGCCGTTGCGTGGTAGGCCCGGCCAGGGAGCAATGATGGAAGATCAAGAAACGGACGGTGATTTGCCGCGCGAAGTGGCCTGGCTTTGCCGCGAAGGCGATTCGCCCATCCGGGCCTGGCGGGAGCACCTTGGCGTCACGCCGGAAGAGCTGGCCCGGCGCCTGGACATCTCGTCGGCAGCCGTGGCCCAGTTCGAAGCCCGCTCGGCCCGTCCCCGGGCGGCGACGCTCAAAAAAATCGGCGCGGTCCTCGGTATCTCCTGGGAGCTCTTGCGCCGGGAGCGTTAAGAGACCGGGGGGAAACCTTTCTTGCAGAAAGGTTTCCCCCCGGACCCCCTTTCCAAAGACTCCTGACGGTTACAGAGTGATAGCGTTACTCAGCTGTAATCGTTAAAAGTTTTTTGGAGGGGAGAGCGCGAGAG